>QBXO01000019.1 GCA_003284565.1 SAR116 cluster bacterium AG-321-K23 | reverse complement strand
ACATTGTTAAGTACTCTGTTTTTTGCAGTTATTTTTGAATTATTTATTTCAAGTAAATTTTATAACTTAATTCCAAATTTCAATGAAAAATAATATCATTTTTCATTTTGTAAATTAATCATTCTTTTCTTGACCAAAACTTTATCTATCTCTATCAAGTATCTAAGTACCTTTTTTTGGGGGTGTAGCTCAGTTGGTTAGAGCGCCGGCCTGTCACGCCGGAGGTCGCGAGTTCGAGTCTCGTCACTCTCGCCATTACTCTATAAATTTAATACATTGCTTTTTAACTTGTTAATAATTAAAAGTATTAATTATTAACTTAATTAGAAGGCAAATATGAAGCTTGAATTACACCATATAAACTTATCTACTGATAAAGTGGATGAAATGAATGATTTTTATATGAAAGTTATGAAACTAAAAACTGAAACTAAAGGCCTGCCCATTTTAGAAAAGAGAAAAGGTTACTCTGGAGACGTAGCTTTCGTATCTGATGGTAAAATACAAACACATCTTGCCCAAAAAGATTTAGATGTTTGTTTTAAGACTGGTCACACAATAAATCCACTTGAAAAAGGTCATATAGCTTATCGAACAGATGACTTAGAAGGCTTTAAAAAACATTTAAATGAATTAAATATCAATTTTTCAGATTGGGGTGAGACTGCGGTAGCAGGATGGAAACAAATATTTTTTCATGATCCAGACGGAAATATAATCGAAGTTCACGAAATAGAAGAAAAATAACTTAAAGTTATAATTTTAATAATTAGTAGAATGGTATTCAAATTTGACAAAGCCCAATATAAAATTGTTGGCAGTAATAGTCGCTGTACCCGTAATAGGAATGACTATTATAGCTCCTGCTATTACTATTATAAAAAATGATCTCAATATATCTTTTGCAGATACACAATTAATTTTAACATTATATTTTACTTTCTTAGCTTTAGGTCAAATCTTATCTGGACCATTTTCTGATAAATATGGAAGAAAACCAATTTTACTTTTAGGAGCATCAATCTATTCAATCTCCGCTTTTTTTGCGTCTTTGTCCTCAAATATAGAAATTTTATTGATCCTTAGATGTTTCCAAGGATTTGGCGCTGCAGCATGTCTTTCAGTTGGAAGAACAATTTTGAGTGATTGTTATGATATTAAAGAAGCAGCAAAGGAAATGTCAAAAATGACAGCTATAATGGCTATTATTCCAATTTCTTGTTTTATTTTAGGAGGATTTCTTGCTGAGTTTTTAGGATGGAGAACTAATTTAATTGCTTTAGGCTTAATAAGTCTGATTTTAATAATAGCTATGTCATTGTTTTTAAAAGAGACATTAGTAGAAAAAGCTAAAAGCATAAGTTTTAAAAGTATGTTTGTAGTTTATATTGGGTTATTAAAAACTCATTCTTTTAATTTTTTTACGATTACTACTGCAATGCAAACCTCTATGTTTTTTGCAATGAATGGTTTTATGCCATACGAATTTGAAAGAAAAGGAGTAAGTATGTCAGAGTTTGGAATATGGTTTTCATTTACATCTTTGGGATATATTTTTGGAAATATTTTAAATAGCAAATTAAGTCCAAAAGTGGGTTTGGAAAGGATGTGTCTTTTAGGCACTATTTGTTCTTTTTGTACCGTATTAATATTTTTTTGGAATAATTTATTCCAAAACGGTCCTTTTGTTTTGTCTTTAATTTGCATGTTGTTTGGATGTTCAAATGGTTTTGCAGTAGCTAATAGTATGACTGGGGCAATTAATTCCTCTAAATTTAATAAAGGTGCAGCGAGTGGTTTAATGGGTGCTTTTCAAGTTGGTTCTGGAGGTTTGGCTGGTTTCTTAATAATATATTTAGGAGGTGCTCAAAATTTTAATATATGTTTATATGCATTATTTATTATGTCAGGTATTTCAATAATATCCTCTTATTTAATAATAAAAATGAAAAAAATTAGATTGATATAAAAATGATTGATGATCAAAATATTGAAATAGTGGACTCACATCATCACTTCTGGGATTTAGATAAAAATTATTATCCTTTTTTAAGCGACAAAATAGATCCAGATTTCTTTTTGGGTAACTATGAATTAATTAGGCAAAATTATCTTCCTGTAGATTACGAGAAGGACATAAAAAATCACAATGTTATTGGTACTATTCATTGTGAAGCAGAATGGGACAGGAATGACCAGGTTGGAGAAACCAAATGGATAGAAAATTTAGCTAAGAGAAATAAATTTCCAAATGCTATTATAGGTCATGCTTGGTTCCATAAAAAAAACTCAGAGAAAATAATTGCTGAACAAGCAAGTTTTGACCTGGTTAAAAGTATACGCTCAAAACCGAGTGTAAAATTTTCACGAAATTCTACTTATTATACTTTAGAAGGTTCCATGCAAGATATAAACTGGAGAAATGGTTTAAAATTATTAGAAAAATACAACTTAAATTATGATTTACGGGTTCCTTCGTGGCATCTCGAAGAGGCTGTTGATATTGTCAGATTAATACCAAATACTAGAATTATCATAAACCATTCTGGTTTTCCCTGGGATAGATCCGCACATGGAATGGAATTTTGGAGGAAGGGAATGCAAACTTTATCCTCAGAACCTAACACTTATATAAAATTATCAGAATTTGGTGTAAAAGGAATGAAATGGAGTTTTAACGAGAATAGTAGTATAATTTTAGAGTTAATAGATTTATTTAGTCCAAAAAGATGTATGTTTGCAAGCAATTTTCCGGTAAGTAAAATTAAAATAACGTTTGAAAACTTGTATAATAATTATAAAAAAATTGTTGAGAAATTTTCATTAGATGAGAAGAAGCGTTTATTTTCAGAAACTGCTATTGAAGTTTATAATCTTGATAAATCATTATTAAATTAGATTAAAGTCTAAACTATTATGCAATAATTTAAAATTTTATTTACTTGTGTTAATTAATTATAATATTTCACGTGGAGAAATGATTGAGCATTCAATTTACTAATATTGTTAACAAATTGCCAGCCTCTGTCCCTTTTGTTGGACCAGAATCCCAAGAAAGAGCTATTAAACAACTGTTTAAAGCTCGTATTGGAGCTAATGAAAGTGTTTTTGGGCCCTCAGAAAAAGCAATTATAGCTATGCAAAAAGAATTAAGTAAAACTTGGATGTATGGTGACCCAGAAAACTACGATTTAAAAAATGCTCTAGCAATAAAGCATAATGTAAAATTTGAAAATATTGTTATAGGTGAGGGAATTGACGGTTTACTTGGTTATTTGGTCAGATTGGTTATAGAAAAAGGTGATAATGTAGTTACAACAGATGGTGCATATCCAACATTTAATTATCATGTTGAGGGATTTGGTGGACAACTCCATAAAGTACCATTCTTAAATGATACAGAAGACTTAGAAAATTTACTGAAGAAAGTAAAAGAAACATCAGCCAAGATTCTATATGTTTCAAATCCTAATAATCCAATGGGCACTATTAATAAACCATCAAATATTGAGTCATTAATAAAAAATCTCCCAAAAACAACTTTGTTGTGTCTTGACGAAGCTTATATAGACTTTGTAGATTCTCAACTAATTCCTAAAATTTCACTAAATACAAAAAATGTAATTAGGATGAGAACTTTTTCTAAAGCATATGGAATGGCTGGATTAAGGGTTGGGTATGCAATAGGTGAAAAGGAATTAATATTAAATTTTGAAAAAATTAGAAATCATTTTGGCATGTCAAGAGTATCTCAAGTAGGCGCATTAGCCGCATTAGAAGATAATGAATTTATAAGTAAAGTAGTAAACAAAGTCGCTTTAACTAGAAACAGAATTATAGAAATTGCAACTAGAAATAATTGTAACTTTATTCCTTCTTTCACAAATTTTGTAGCAATAGATTGTATTAATGATGGTAAATTTGCAAAAAGAGTACTTGATAATTTAATTAATAAAGGTGTTTTTGTAAGAATGCCATATTCATCCCCTCAAAATAGGTGTATAAGAGTGACAGTAGGATTAGAAAAAGATATTGATTTATTTGAAAAATATTTTCCACTAGCTATTAAAGAAAGCTAATTTAAACAATACGTCTTAAGTCTTAAACATAAATAAGAATTAATTAAAACAAACTAGGGAGTTTTTACATGACAACTAATTATCCAGATACCCATCTTTTTCTTAATGGAGAATGGACAGAAGCAGCAGCAAAAGAAAATCTTGAAATTATAAATCCAGCAACGGAAGAGGTTATAGGTAAAGTATCTCATGCTAGAAAAGAAGATCTAGATATTGCTCTCAATGCTGCTGAAAAAGCCTTTGATAGTTGGAAGAACGTCTCTGCATACGAAAGATCAAAGATTTTACGAAAGGCGGCAGATATTGTCCGCAGTAATGCAGTCAAGATTGCCACGCTAATGACAATGGAACAAGGCAAACCTTTCGTTGAAGCTAAGATGGAAACAATGGGAGCGGCAGATTCAATTGATTGGTATGCAGAAGAAGGAAGAAGAGCCTATGGAAGAATAATCCCATCAAGAGCTCCCGAAGGTGTGTACCAATTTGTTTTTAAAGAGCCAGTTGGAGTAGTTGCGGCTTTTACACCTTGGAATTTCCCTTTAAATCAAGTTGTTAAAAAGGTTGCTGCAGCATTTGCTGCTGGTTGTACTGCTATTGTAAAAGGTCCTGAAGAAACTCCTGCAAGTGTTGCTGAATTAATTAGAGCATTTGATGAAGCGGGAATGCCAAAGGGTTCAATTAATTTAGTTTATGGTATCCCTGCTGAAATTTCAGAATATTTAATTGCACATCCAATAGTAAGAAAAGTTACTTTTACTGGCTCAACAGCAGTTGGAAAGTTGCTGGCATCTCAAGCAGGAACATATATGAAAAGAGTTACTATGGAACTTGGTGGCCATTCTCCTGCTATTGTATGTGAAGATGCTGACGTAAAAGCCGCTGTAAAAATTTTGAGTGCAAATAAATTTAGGAATGCTGGACAGGTATGTATCTCACCTACTAGATTTTTAGTGCATGATTCAGTCTATGATGAATTTGTGGATGGTTTTGTAAAACAAGCCGAGTCTATAAATGTTGGTAATGGCCTTGAGGACGGAGTGAAGATGGGTCCTTTAGCTCACGATAGAAGGCTTTCTGCAATAGAGGGTTTTGTTGCAGATGCAGTTGAGAACGGTGCAAAAATACTAACTGGTGGAAAGAGAAAAGGAAATAAGGGTTACTTTTTTGAACCAACAGTCATGACAAATGTTAGTAAAGAAGCTAGAATTATGAATGAAGAACCGTTTGGACCTTTGGCACCTATAAATTCGTTTAGTTCTCTAGACGAGGTTGTAGAAGAATCTAATCGTTTAAATTATGGATTGGCAGCATACGCATACACAAACTCTGCAAAAACTGCTCAAGATCTTGGTCAAAAAATTGAAAGTGGCCAGGTTTCAATCAACCATCATGGTTTAGGGCTGGTAGATACACCTTTTGGTGGTGTCAAAGATTCTGGATATGGATCAGAAGGAGGCCCTGAAGGGTTAGATGCCTATATGACTACAAAGTTAGTATCACAAACTGGCTTATAATTATTTGGGTAAGAAAATAATTAAAGCAGTCTTTTAAGACTGCTTTTTTTGGAAGATAAGTTTTTTATTTAAAATTTTTTAAATTTAATTTAGCATCATTAATTATTTTAATTTTTTAGGTATATTAATTATGGAATGGGTACCTGCTCCGACACCAATAAATGAAAACAGAAGAGCTCAAGCTACTGAGAAAACTGGAATAATAGGAACTGACCAAGTCTATTTGTTCGATATTTATTTGGAAATAGCAAAAGACATTTGTGGTTATGAGGCTGGAAGTTTTAGTCTTTATGATTCTAAAAATCAGTGTAGTATCTCGGCCATTGGCTTCGAAAAAGAACTTCATCAAAAAAATGACAAATCAGATAGTATATGCTCATATGTTTTACTTGAAAAAAATCCTTTAGTTGTATTTGACTTAAAAAAACATGATATTTTTAAATATCACCCAGCTGTAACCTCTGGAATGTGCCACAGTTATTGTGGTTTTCCGGTAAGGAATAAAGATGGATATGCATTAGGTACATTCTGCTTGCTAAACTTTACTGAAGTTAAAGAAATATCATCTGAAAAAATTGAATTAGTTGAAAAATTAGTTTCTAGACTAGCCCTTCAAATAGATACTCAAACCGAACAGAAAGAATTGACATCTCAAAAAATTTCAAAATCAATAGATGTTTTTCTTGATAGTAATTCAGAATTCCAAATTACAGATTATAAAAGCTTTATAGATATCTGTAGTGGTCTTAACTTACCTAAAGAAAATGCAATAAATCTAATCAAAAATGGTTTTTGCGAAATTAAGAATGAAGTTGTTACTCTTTCATCTGCAGGTAATGAATTGCAAGAAAAAATGAATATATTTACTAAAGTTCACAATCAAATAAGAATTGAAGGCAATGATGCTAATACTTTAATAGATAATGCACTTGATAAATTAGGTGAACTATAATGTTTGCAAAGGTTTATCAGTATAAATTTGGAACAGTCGCAGAAGCCAAAGTTGCGGCTTCTTTCTGTTCAGATAATTTAGGAAAAAAAATCAGTAAGTATAAATTTCAATCTTTAAACGTCATGATTGGCAAAGATGGTGATCTTTCAATTTTTATTAAATTTGACACAATTGACAGACTTAAAAAATATGAAGCCGAGTCAGACGAGTTTATAAAAGAATTAAAACAAACATTTGTTTTCAAAGAAAATCAATACGCCGGGGTTTTTGTTTACAATTATGAAGCAGAAGCAACTTCATCTGAAATTAAAATTGCCACACCTGCGGCATAGAGTTTGTAATCAAACACATTTGCCTTAAATTTTAAAATTAACTTATAAAAATTTTATTGAGGAGTTTATGGAAGAAAATAAGGAAAAAAAAGAAAATATAATTTTAAAAAAGTATATACCTATTTTAGAAAAACATTTTAAGGTTCATGAATTAACAAAAGAACACCTTAAAGGTAATACAGATCACGAGGAGTGTTTTATTATCAAAGAAGGTTCTGTTTTAGCTAGAGACAAAAATGGTAAAACTTTTAGTCTAGAGCCTGGGAATCCCATAGGATTTGCTGAAGCACTTGTATCAAGGCCATACGAATTAGAATATATCTTGAAAGAAGATACTAGTATATATGCATTTAAAAGTAGTTCCATAAGGAAAGCTTTGGCTACCTCATCTTCACTCACAAGAGGTATGATGAAATATTCTTTAGATAGAATATTTGATACAAAAAAGAGTAAGACTTATCACTTAATTGATGATGGATTTTTATCTAGACAAGATGAGAGATTTCCCATGAAAGAATATGACGACGATGAAACTATATTCATGCGAAATCAAAAACCTAAATTTTTCTTTTATGTTGAATCAGGGAAAGTACAACTGATTTCAAAACTCGACAAAGTTATTGCCACCTACGTTCCAGGTGACTCTTTTGGTGAAATGGCTTTATTTACAGACAGTGTTAGATCGGCAACAGCAAAATCAATTGGTAAAACAACATTACAAATGGTTAGTAGTGATTTTATTAGAGAATATTTTGAAAATGAAGAGCCTTTAATTAAATTTAGTCTTGTATGTATTTTAGAAAGATTAAGGGCTATGAATAATCTTAGGAACTTGATATTATAAATTCTTATCTTAATGAAAAAATCTTTTGATAAATGGATAGCAGTAGATTGGGGTACAAGTTTTTTTCGTTCGTATCTAATAGAAAAAGATCAGATTTCAGATTCAATTCAAACAAAAGATGGAATGAAATTTTTAGAAAAAGTTAGTTTTGAAAAAACTTTAGTAAAATTAATAGAACCTTGGTTAGAAAATGATTATAAAATAGAAGTTCTAGCAAGTGGGATGGTTGGTTCAAAGCAAGGTTGGATAGAAGCTTCTTACCAAAAAACACCATGTAATTTGAATAGAATTGAGTTTATATCTCCAACTATTAAAGACAATAGATTCTCTCTTAAAATTTTCTCGGGAATTTCACAGAGTAATAAACCAGATGTAATGCGTGGTGAAGAAACGCAGATAGCTGGATTTATATATGATAATCCAAAGTTTAATGGTTCAATATGTTTACCAGGAACCCATAGCAAATGGGTTAAAATAGAAAATGGCAATATTATAAATTTTAAAACCTATATGACAGGTGAGTTATTTGAGATTATTTCTAAAAACTCGGTGTTAATACATAGTGTTACGTCAAATAAGATAAAAAAAAATGAATTAATAAAGGCTGTTGATGAAATTTTTGAAAAACCTGAAATTTTTGGAAATGCATTATTTCAATTGAGAGCAGATGATCTTATTAATTCAAGAGGATCTGAAATTTATAAATCAAAATTATCAGGATATTTACTAGGTTTAGAATTATTAGGTAGTTTAGAGTTTTGGCAAAAAAAAGACATAGTTTTGATTGGAAATACAGATTTAATAGATTTGTATGAATATATTTTACATAAAAAAGTAAATTCTATAAAAAAATTTTTATCAAAGGATATGTTATTAAAGGGATTGAAAAATTTTAAAAATAAGCTTTATAAAGTTACATGACTGATAATTACAAAATATTTAATTCAAGAAGACCATTAATAGCTATTTTGAGAGGTATTACTCCTCTTGAAGCTGAAAGTGTTTCAGATGTTCTAATTGAGGCTGGTATTAGTATAATAGAGGTACCTCTAAATTCACCTCAACCTTTTGAAACAATAGAAAGAATGGTAAAATTCCATGGTGAAAACGGAATTTTTGGAGCAGGAACAGTTTTAAGAGAGTATGATGTATACAGGGTCCAAGAAGTAGGTGGAAAAATAATAGTTTCTCCAAATTTGAACACCCTTGTTATTAAAAAAACAAAAGAATTAAATATGCATTCTATACCTGGTGTTTTTACTGCAACTGAGTGTTTTGATGCTTTGGATAGTGGAGCTGATGCACTTAAATTTTTCCCAGCTTCTTTATTAAAAGAGAAGAATTTTCAAGCTCTTCATGCAGTTTTACCAGAAAATACAATTTCCATTGCTGTAGGTGGTATAACTGAAAACTCATTTCAAAGCTGGTTGAAAGTAAATATCAATGGTTTTGGCTTAGGGTCTAATCTTTACAAACCTGGAATGTTGGTTGAAGAAGTAAAGTTACAAGCACAGAAAATAGTGCAAGCTTATGATAATGCAAAAACCTTATATTAATTTAATTTTTTATAATTTTTTGCCTCTTCAAAACCACTAGTTGATGAACCTTTAGTGTATGAATGTGCCCCCATACCAGCTAACTTTCCATCCTTTACTATTAAGTATTGATCTCTAATTGGGGTTTTGTCAAAAAAACATTCTAATATTTCTCTTACACCATCTGCATATCTAGCTTGTGCAGATAAAGAAGTGCCTGATGTGTGAGGGGTCATGCCGTGGTTAGGCATTGTCCTCCAGACATGATCATTTGGTGCAGGTTGAGGAAACCAAACGTCACCAGCATAGCCACTTAAATGTCCACTTTCCAATGCCTCTACAATGGCTTCTCGATTGCAAATTTTTCCTCGAGCAGTATTGATTATGTAAGCCCCTTTTTTCATTTTTGATATTAATTCTTTATCGAAAAGATTTTCTGTTTCTGGATGTAAAGGACAATTGATAGTTACTACGTCACAAACTCTTACAAGACTTTCAACTGTTTCATGAAATTTTAAATTTAACTCTTTTTCTACATCAGAAGGCAGTCTATGCCTATCAAAATAATGCAGATGAACGTCAAATGCTTTTAATTTTCTAAGTGTATCTAATCCAATTCTTCCTGCAGCAACTGTACCTATATTCATTCCTTCTACGTCGTAACTTCTTTTAACAGCATCTGCAATATTCCACCCTCCTTGATTAACAATATTATGCTGATTATGATAATCTCGAACCATTGATAAAATCATCATTACAATATGTTCTGCAACAGAACGTGAATTACAGAAAGTAACCTCAACAACATCAACATTATTCTCTATTGCAGCTTGCAAGTCCACATGATCAGATCCAATGCCAGCTGTTATAGCCATTTTTAAATTTTTTGCTTTTTCAATTCTTTCTTTTGTTAGGTAGTATGGGAAAAAAGGTTGAGAAATTACTATATCAGCATCAATGATGTGTTCGTCTGCCTCACATCCTTCTCCATCTTTACTATTTGTAACAATAAATTCATGACCGTTATCTTCTAAAAATTTTCTTAATCCTAGTTCGCCCGATATACAACCTAATAATTGACCAGGTATAAAATCCCTTCCTTTAGGAGATGGCAATGACATTCCATCTGGATATTTCTCTAATTTTGGTAGATCCTTTAAAGGATAACTTTTCGGCATTCCATCTTTTGGATCGTCATATAGTATGCATAAAACTTTCATATTTTGCTCGCAAGTTGCTATTTAAAGTACGATCTAATCAGTTTACATCTCGCTAATCAAGTAAATTATTAAAGTCTAGTTTGGATAATTATTTTTGATTACATATCTGTTAAGAAGAATTCCAAGAAAAATCAAAATTATTGACCCACTTATCACAGGAGAAAGTAAATACTCAAAACTAGCACCACCTGAAATCATAATAATTGGATTTCCACCAGCTGGAGGATGGGTAACGTTTAAGAATATCATGATAGAAATTCCCAAACCAACAGCCAAGGGTATTATTATATAAATAGGAAAGGAAATAAACTTTAAAAATAAAATACCAATTAATGAGGTTATCAAATGTCCAAAAAATATGTTTTTAGGCTTTGAGAATGGGCTTTCGGGGTAACCATAAAGTAAAACCATTGTTGCCCCAAATGAAGCTAATAAAAAAATACCAAGATTTAGCTTATACGTAAGTAAAGATAGTATTCCAATTGTAAAAGTTGAAAACACAAGAGATATTAATAATTGTTTAAGATTAAGATTGAACATATTTCTATCAAATATTTATTCTTCTCTAAATACCATAACATGCTCATTATGTTTTATAATTATAATTTTTTAATTTTTTCATAAAATGTAGTTCAGGAATTTTTATATTTGTAAATTCAACATATTTATCTAAAAATATACATAAGATTACTAGTAATAAAATAAGTTTAAAATGAGTAAAGTGACTGAAATTGAGAGATTTTTTTATGGAAATGTAACAATTCCTCAATTTGATCATATTACCGCTAACAAAGCTATAGATTTACAAAAACAACTTACAAAGCCTGTTGGTAGTCTTGGAAAATTAGAAGAAATTGCTATATGGATGGCAGGATGGCAAAAAAAAATTAAACCCACAATCAAAAATCCATATTGTTTGATATTTGCAGGTAATCATGGAATATCAAATAAAGGTGTCTCAGCATATCCATCTGAAGTAACCTCTCAAATGGTGGAGAACTTTAAAAAAGGTGGAGCTGCAATAAATCAACTTTGTAAATTAGCAAAAATTAAATTAATGGTAATTCCAATAGATTTGGATAAACCTACAATGGATTTTTCTGAGTGCAAAGCTATGAGCGAAGATGAAGTTTTATCCTTTATGCAATTAGGTTTTGACTCAATTCCTTCAAGCTGTGATTTACTTGTTTTAGGTGAAATGGGGATTTCAAACACTACATCTGCAACTTCAATTTCTTGTGCTTTATTTAATGAACCAGTTGACTTAATGACAGGTATAGGAACGGGTATAGATAAGATCCAACTAGCTAACAAAATAAAAATAATTGATAAAGCTCTTCGGTTACATGGAAAAAAATTTAAAGATCCAGTTAGTATATTGTCATGTTATGGTGGCAAAGAAATTGCAGCTATTGCAGGATCGGTAATTTCTGCAAGAATGAAGTCTATTCCAGTACTTTTGGATGGTTTTATAACTACTGCTGCTGCCTCTACTCTAATTAGGTTTAAAGAAGATATATTAGATCATTGTTTAGTTTCTCATTTATCTGCAGAACCAGGTCATGTAAGAATATTAAATAATCTCAAAAAAGAACCCATTTTAGATTTGAATCTAAGGCTTGGTGAGGGTAGTGGTGCAGCGATAGCTTCACTTATATTAAAAGCAGCTTTAACAACACACAATGGAATGTCAACTTTTGACAATGCAAAAGTTTCTAAACAAATAAGTTCATGAAAACTTTATTGAAAAATAGGGTTCTGGTAGATTTTTTTGCTAGTCTAATGTTTTTTACAAGGATACCAGTTAATTGGAAATTCTTTTCAGAAAAACCACCAAATCTTACAAGTGCTGCATGGAGTTTCCCATTAATAGGTTTTCTAATAGGAACTATATCAGGCCTTATTGGTGACCTATGTATTATTATGAACTTATCAATATTTTTATCTTGTACGATAGCAATTGCATTTAGTGTTATAATTACTGGAGCTTTCCACGAAGATGGTTTGGCTGACATCGCAGATGGTTTTGGAGCAGGAGGTTCACCAGAAAAAATAAATAAAATAATACATGACAGCCGCCTTGGAACTTATGGAACAGCAGCATTAACCCTGGGATTATTAATACGACTTGGGCTAGTAATAAATATGGTAGAATTAGGATATTCATTAATATTAATTTTATCTTCTGGTTTTGCTTCAGGAAAAATATCGATAATTTACACAAGAAATTTTTTTACAGTGTCAACTTTTTCAAAAACAGGAAGTATTATTGAGGCTGTTCCTACTAAAATGTTATTGATAGCTACTTTAATTTGGCTAATACCAATGGTTTATTATTTTCCTTTTTGGGCTATTTTATTAGGATTTTTTTTGATTTCAGTGGTAATTTTTTTAATAGGTAAAATGTCTCAAAAAAAAATTGGTGGTATTACAGGAGATGTACTAGGAGCAATCGCCTTTACAACTGAATTAGTTTTTTTGCTTGGGATAATAATTTATTTAAGGCAGTTATATTGATGAAGACTTGTAGATTATATCTTATACGTCACGCTCCTGTAAAAAAAAAAGAAGGGTATGTTCCAGAAAATAATCCCAAAGCTATTATTAATTCAGATCATTTAAAAAAACTTGCCTCATATATTCCAGATAATAGTATTTGTTATGTTAGTCCTTTAAAAAGAGCCATTCAAACTGCTAATGAATTGTCAAAATATAAAAATTTTAGAGAAATAATAATTGAAAAAAATTTAAGAGAGCAAAACTTTGGTGAATGGCAAGGAAAAAAAATATCGTTGGTTTGGGAAGAAATAAGAAAATTTAAAACTCAACATAACTTTTCATTTCTTTGTCCTGAAAACTGTCCTCCTAAGGGTGAAAGTTTTCTGGATCAATGTGAACGTGTTTCTGAATTTGTAGAACATCTCAATTTTAATGATCATACTTCATTAATTTTTATTTCTCATTCTGGTACAATTAGAGCATTTTTATCTTATTTTTTGAATTTAGACCCTAATAATGCAATAGGAATAGAGATTTCTCATTTAAGCATTACCTCTATAGAAGTTCTTAAAAAAGATAATATTAGAAATAAAGGTGGTAAATATCGATTATTAAGTGTTAATAACCAATTCATATAAGGATATCTAATAAAGTTTGAGTATGTTAAAAAATAAAAATGAAAAATTGGCAAAATAGACTTTATAAAACTTTAAAAAATGATGGAATACGACTATTTAGCTATGTACCTGATGCAGGTCATAAAATCTTAATTGATAATGCAACAAAAGATAATTCAGTCACAGCCATCCCTTTAACATCAGAAGGTGAAGGTATAGGCATTGCAGCTGGTTCTTACTTAGGAGGATTTAAAGCTGTACTATTAATGCAGAGTAGTGGTGTTGGTAATTGTATTAATCAATTATCATTAATTAAACATGGCCAATTTCCTTTTTTCACTATTATATCAATGAGAGGTGAATTTGGTGAAGGAAATCCGTGGCAATTCGCCATGGGTGAAGCTGTAATTCCAACATTAAATTCAATGGGCGTAAGTTGCATTAAGATTGAAAAAGAAGAAGATATTGAAAAAACAACAAAAGCAGCTTTGACCATGGTATTTAAGTTAGAAAGATCTGTGGCAATTTTGCTTTCTCAAAAATTAATTGGGGCTAAGATATTTTAGTATAATTATAAAGATGAATTTATTAGATAGAAAAAAAGCAATTCCAATTTTGATTGGAGATCATAATAAATTTCTTATTATATCAGGATTAGCGGGCCCAGCTAAGGATATTGGTTTTTTGACTAAAGAAAGCCCTAATACTTTTTTATTTGGTGGAGCCATGGGAGGAGCTCTTCCAACTTCCCTTGGTCTAGCATTATCAAGGCCAAAAGAGACAGTACTCTGTGTCTCTGGAGATGGTGATATTTTAATGTCCATGGGTTGTTTAGCAACTATAGCTACTACTAAACCAAAAAATCTTATTATTATTTGTGTAGATAATGCATCATATTTGGAAACAGGAGGACAAACATCTCATACAGGCTTGGGAGTTAATTTAGATATGATTGCAAAGGGTTGTGGTTTTCCAATTGTTAAAACTATAGTGACAGAAGAAGAATTATTAGAAGGAAAAAAAGCTCTTGATGATAATTGTAGCGGTCCTGTTTTCATATTATTAAAGGTGAGTAAATCAAGTCCTCCTAAATATTCTAGAAATTGGAATGCTTCCGAAGAAAAATTTAAATTCAGAAAAAATTTAATAAACTAAATATTTATCTTTGATTAAATTAGTAAATATGTTAAATAATTAGTTTCCTAGTAAACTATTTTACAGGTATTGTTGTGAAAGAATCATTTGAAGATAATATAGGTTTGTTAATTCACGATGTGGCTCGATTACTTCGTGTTTTATATGATCGTCAAATGGCTTCTATAGGTCTTACTAGATCTCAATGGTGGCTATTGACTTACCTATATTTTAAAGACGGCATAAAACAATCCGAACTTGCAATTCTTATGGATATGGAAAAAGCACCATTAAGTAGACTATTAGACCGCATGGAATTAAAGGGATGGGTTGAAAGAAAAAGTGAAAGTAAAGATCGACGAATAAAAAATATTTATTTATCTGAAAAAATTAAACCTCTTATTAATTCCATGAGGGACAAAGCAGCAACCTATAGAAAAGATTCTTTATCAATATTAAATAATCAAGATCTCAACAAGTTAAGAGATTTACTACAGATCTTAAAAAAAGATTTATCTTCAAAAGTATGATTTTAAGGAAAACAGATAATGTCAAAAGAACTTGATAAAGAAAATCCTAACAATAGACTAGCTAGATTTTTGTTGTTAATTTTATTTCCCACTTTAGTTGTGCTCACTACTATGGGTTATTTTTATTCTTTAGGTAGGTTTATATCGACTGAAAATGCATACATAAAAGCTCCTATTATTTCTGTACAATCTGAGGTTTCTGGAAGAGTGGATATGGTATTTATTAAGGATAACCAAAGAGTAAATAAGGGAGATAAACTTTTTAAAATTGACACCAAAAAACTTGAATTGGATTTAAGTGAACAAAAACAGAATCTTATAAATATAATTAAAGAAATTGAGAATAGAAAATCAAAATATAACGAGGCGAAAGAAGAAGTAGAATTAGCAAAAGAAAAAATTAAGTTTTATTCTTCTGAAATCAAGAGAGTTAACTCTCTAGTGAATGTTGAGGATAAGTTAGCGAGAGAAAAGGTTGAATATCAAAAATTAGAGCTTAACAGAATTAAAAATTTAGTTAAAAAAGGAGTTGGTCTTAAAAGTAAACTTGATGAAGCAAAATTTCTTTATAATTCTGCCATAGCTAATTTAAAGTATGTAAATCTAAATAATGATTTAGAAAAAATTAAATATTCGTACTTGTCTTCGAAACAAAAACTAAAAATAAATCAAGATAAACTTAAAACAATACTTACTACTTTAAATGGTAATGAAAAAATTTCGCCAAAAAAACATCCATTATACTTAAAACATAAGACTAAATTAAATAAAATAAAATTTGATATTAAGCAGTCAATTATATTTGCTAAGCAAGATGGGATTGTTGCTAAATTGAATCTAGAAAAAGGAGAGTATATAGATGTTGGAAAAATTCTATTTGCAATAGTTGATGAAAAAAAATCTTGGTTAGAAGCTAATTTAAAAGAAACTGACTTAACCAATATAAAAGTTGGTCAGTCAGTATATTTCATTCCTGATGCATATCCTAATGCAAAATGGAACGCCCAAGTGCAAAGTATAAGTCCTGCCACAGGTGCTGAATTTTCAATTTTACCACCACAAAACTCTTCTGGTAATTGGGTGAAAGTAGTTCAAAGAATTCCTGTGAGAATTTCCATTGGTGATTTGATTAATGAAAATAAAGATAATTTAAATGTTGATAAACAGCTAAGGGTAGGTATGTCTGTGTCGGTTACAATAGACACTGAATATGAGAGAGAAATTCCAATAATAATTAGACCTTTTGCTGCTATTTTTAAATCACTAAGAGATTAAGTTGTCACCTTTAATATCTGAAACTAATACTTCATTTAAATGGTTTATTTTAGCTACAGCAACATTTGTAACTATGCTTTATGCGATGAATGTAACAATAGCTTCAATTGCATTATCAGACATGAGAGGAGCTATGGGAGCAACACAAGACCAAATTTCTTGGGTTGTAACTGGAAATATAGTTGCAACTGCAATCTTTACTCCTTTTGCTGGCTGGTTGTCTTCGAGAATACAAATTAGAACAATCCTTTTCTTTAGCGTAATAGGTTTTATAATTTCTTCTATTTTTTGTGGAATGTCAGATTCTTTAGAAGAAATTGTTGTTGCAAGGGTGGCACAAGGCATTTTTGGAGCACCACTGCCGCCACTTTCACAAACGCTTGTTTTAGCAGTATTTCCAAAAAGACAAATTTCTGTGGCTATGGCAGTTTGGGGAATGGGTACAATTTTGGGTCCTGTAATTGCACCAACGATAGGAGGATACCTTGGTGAATTACTTAATTGGAGATGGGTTTTTTACACCTTAGTACCATTTGGGTTTTGTGCTTTATTAGCCGTATTGGCCACAGTTCCAAAAAGACCAGTTGAAGGTGGAATGCATCTAGACTGGGTTGGTTTTTTGGCTCTTGCATTTAGTGTTGCTGCATTACAAATAATGTTCGACAGAGGAGAAAGAAATAGTTGGTTTGATAGCACAGAGACTGTTATTGAGTGTGGAATAGCTATTATTGGCTTTTATATCTTTATTACTCACAGCCTGACTACTAAAAAACCTTTTATAAATTTAAGTATTTTTAAAGACAGAAATTACACCGTAGGTCTTATTCTAATATTCTTCTTTGGCATGTTAAATTTTGTTCCAATGGTTGTCTTTCCACCTCTACTACAAGAATTGAGAGGGTATCCTCAATCTATAATTGGAATAATACTAGGAATGAGGGGAATAGGAACGTTTGTTGGTTTTGCAATAATAGCTTTTACTAGCAGGATTGACCCAAGAATAATTATTTTTTTTGGTTTTGCTATACAAGCTGTTTCAGGTCTTTATATGTCTACCTTCGATATAAATATGAGCTTTTCACATATAGCCTGGGCAAGTTTAGTACAGGGTTTAGGTGTTGGTCTAACTTGGCCTCCAGTAAGTGTTATTTGCTTTGCAACTTTGTCAAATAAATTTCATGGAGAAGCAACAGCAATGTTTCATCTAATTAGAAATATTGGATCGAGTTTTTTTATTTCAGTAAGTGTTGCAGTTGTTCTTCATATGGGTCAAATCAACTTTGAGGAAATTGGTTCTACAGTATCTTTATGGAACCAAGGGATTAACTTTTCAGGTATCATTAATTCATTAGATGATTTAAATATTACAAAGTTAACAAATGAATTAAATAGACAAAGTCTGATGGTTGGGTATATAGATGCATTTAAATTATATTCGTGGGTAGGTTTTTTATCTATACCATTAATTTTTTTAATAAAAATAACAAAAACTCAAAATAATTAATTCTGATTTATAAGGAAATACATGAGTAATAATATAATTCTAATTGATGGCGGTATGGGCCAAGAATTAATACATAGATCAAAAGTCAAGCCTGATGGTCTCTGGTCAGCAAGAGTGATGCTTGATAATTATGACTTAGTTGTGGATTTGCACAGGGATTTTATAAAAGCTGGTGCAGAGGCAATAACATTAAATTCTTATAGCGTTACACCACAAAAATTAAAAAGACATAATTTGGAAGAATTATTCATACCCCTTCAAAAAAGTGCAATTAAAGCTGCAATTGAAGCCAAAAAATCATCGTCAGTTGAAACTGACATAAAAATTATTGGCTGTTTGCCCCCATTAGTAATGAGCTATAAAACTTCTATTGGGATAGATGTTGAAGAGGCGAAAGATACATACAAAAAAATAGTTGAACTTCAAAATTCTCACGTTGATATATTTTGCTCTGAAACAGTTTGTTCAATCGAGGAAGCACATATATCTACAGAAAATGCTCTAAATACAGATAAAAAAGTCTGGTTGAGTTTCTGTGTCAAAGAAGAGGATGGTACTTTATTACGTTCTGGAGAACATTTAGAAGATGCTTTAAAAGAATTTGACAGTTCTAAAATTGATGCTTTTTTAATAAATTGTGCTCCACCTGAAGCTATTCAATCATCAATTAAAATCTTGAAAAAATTTTCAAAACCTTTTGGTGCTTTACCTAATGCTTTTGAAACAGTAAACAACCTAAATATTCATAATGATGTATCAATTCTTAAAAAAAGATCTGATTTAAACATTGAGAAATTTGTTGATGAAATATTGAGTTATATTAAAAATAATGCTTCTATAATTGGAGGGTGTTGTGAGGTAGGCCCTCAATATATTGGAGCACTAAGAGATAAAATTTTTAATAATTAGACTAAGTTTCGGAGTTAATAAAGAATGAAATTTAAAGGAACTCAGAGTTATATTTCAACTGAAGATTTAAATGTAGCTGTAAACGCAGCAATTACTCTCGAAAAACCATTATTGATTAAGGGTGAGCCAGGTACAGGAAAGACAGAATTAGCTAGACAAATATCTGTAAGTTTAGGATTAGATATAATCGAATGGAATATAAAGTCCACAACAAAAGCTCAACAAGGATTATATGAATATGATGCTGTAAGTCGTTTAAGGGATAGCCAATTAGGTAATAAAAAAATAGAGAATATTGGAAACTATATTAAAAAAGGTAAAATTTGGAATGCTTTTGAGTCAAAAAAAAGATCAGTTCTCTTAATTGACGAGATTGATAAAGCTGATATCGAATTTCCTAATGATCTTCTTCAAGAGTTGGATAAAATGGAATTTTTTATTTATGAAACCAACGAAACTGTAAAAGCCAAAAAAAGACCAATTGTTATAATAACATCTAATAACGAAAAAGAACTGCCGGAAGCATTTTTAAGAAGATGCTTTTTCCATTACATTCAATTTCCTGAAATTAATACCTTAAAAAAAATAGTACAAGTACATTTTCCTGACATAAAGAAATCATTATTAGAAGCAGCCCTTAATAGATTTTTTGAAATAAGAGATATTCCTGGTTTGAAGAAAAAACCCTCTACTTCCGAGGCCTTAGACTGGATTAAACTTCTATTAATTGAGGATATTAATCCAATTGATTTAAAGAGTGATGGAAAGGATTTGTTGCCCAAGTTACATGGTGCTCTCATTAAAAATGAACAAGATATTCATTTGTTTGAAAGACTAGCTTTTATGGCAAGAGGAAATAGATAAAAAGATGTTTCTAAATTTCTTTTTTAAATTAAAAGATGCTAGAATTCCAGTTACATTAAATGAATTTTTCACATTTTTAGATACAATCAAATTAGACTTTATTCAATATGACATTGAAAACTTTTATTACATGGCTAGAGCTAGTCTAGTTAAAGACGAAAGATTAATTGATCGGTTTGACCTAGTGTTCGGTGAATATTTTAAGGGTATTGACACTTTAAAATTAGAAGATGTAATTGATCATATAAAAGTCCCAAAAGAATGGCTTCAAAAAATGTTAGATAAGCATTTTACCAAAGAAGAAATTGAAGATATTAAATCTTTAGGTGGCTTTGATGAATTAATGAAAACGCTTGAACAAAGATTAAGAGAACAAAAGAAACGACACCAAGGTGGGAATAAATGGATAGGTACAGCTGGTAAATCACCTTTTGGAGCTTATGGATATAATCCAGAAGGTATTAGGATTGGACAACATGAGAGAGGGCAGGGAAAAGCCGTTAAAGTATGGGATAAACGAGTGTTTCGTGATTTTGACGATACAAGAGAATTAGATACACGAGGAATGCAAGTTGCATTAAAAAGATTGAGACAATGGGCAAGAACTGGCATTGACGAAGAATTAGATATTGAAAATACAATTTCGCATACTGCAAAAAATGGTTATTTAGATATAAAAACCAGAAAAGAAAGAGAAAATGCGATAAAAATTTTACTTTTTTTAGATGTAGGTGGATCTATGGATGACTACATCAAACAAGTAGAAAATTTATTCTCAGCTGCAAAAAATGTTTTTAAAAACCTAAACTTTTTTTATTTTCATAATTGTCTTTATGAAGGTGTTTGGAAAAGCAATGTAAGAAGATGGAAAGAACAATTTTCTACTACAGATATTTTTAGAACATATGGCAAGGAATACAAATGTATATTTGTTGGTGATGCTTCAATGAGTCCATATGAAATTTTAGTAGAAGGTGGAGGGAATGAACATTTTAATCAAGAAACTGGACAAGTTTGGTTAGAAAGGGCTATTACCCAGTGGCCGTCAAATGTTTGGATTAATCCAACAAAACAGGAACATTGGAATTATTCTCAGTCAACACATATCATTAGAGAAATATTTTCAAATAGAATGGTACCTCTTAGCATTAAGGGAATAGAAGAAGCCACTAAAATCTTATCAAAAACTAATTAAAATAGGTTATTCAATAAATGAAAGATAATAAAATTGGCGGTCAGTATTCAACTCCAATAATTCTACCTGAACAGAAAGTTTTAAAAGAATGGCTTGATTATAATGGCCATATGAATGTTGCTTATTATACACTAGCATTTGATAAATCCTTAGATATCTTTTTAGAAGATTTTCTAGGAATAGGAGAAACTCATGCTTATGAAAATAACCAAGGTCCTTTTGTGGTTCAAGCTCATTATCATTATTTGAATGAAATGAATTTAAATGAAAAATTTAATGTTCGTTTATATTTAGTTGATTGTGATAAAAACAAGATGCATTTATGTTTGGAAATCTATTCACTTCTTCAAAAAAAAGTTATTTCAGTTGTTGAACAAGTTTTAATAAATGTAAATTTAAAGTTACGTAAATCTCAACCATACCCACAATGGGCTTTTGAAAGACTTCTTAAATTAAAAAATACTCATAAAAATGCCTCATTACCCTCTGCTTTTGGAAAATCTATAGGATTAAAGAAGTAGAATAAAATGATATTTAAACTAATTTTAACATGTTTTTGTTGGATAGCTGTTTTACCTTTAATTTACGGCCTAAACTTTGGTGAAAAATATATTTTTTTAATAATATTCATTTATTTTTCATTATTATTTTGGATGTTTATATTTTCAAAAACTACTACTAAGGTAATTATTTCCTTATTGTTTTTATTTACTTTTTTAATTTTAGATAATTTTCCATCAAAAGAGATTTTTCTTAAAGCTGGAAACTTTTTTATTATTTTTTCTGCTTTTCTTCCAAGTTTATGGCTTTTAAGAGCAACAGCCATTACTATGCCGTCAGTTCAAAGCACTCAATCACATTTATCAAAATTAAATGCAAAAAAAATACTTTCAGGGTTGCAATTTACATCTCATTTTCTTGGTAGTGTAATAAATATTGGCTCTTTTCCTCTTTTGTCATCTGTCCTCCCTAAAAATTCAAAAATCAGTTTAAGACAGTCTGCTGGTGAAGCATCAATTCGTGGAATGAATACAGCGGTTCTATGGTCACCTTTTTTTGTTAGTTTTGCGGTTGGACAAATTTATCTTCCACCAACATCAGCATGGATGGGGATAGCTTTTGGAATTATTATAGCAACATTATTCAATCTTATAACAATAAGATTAATTATTGGGAAATTAACAATGAATAATCTTTTAGATTCTTTATTATGTATTAAACCAATATTTTCAAGATTACTTATTTTAGCAATATCTGTATTACTTGTTGGTCAAATTTTTGATAAAACAGCTTTAAATGCCATAATAATTGTTGTACCGATTTTAGTTTTTATCCAAATATTGAGACGACCAGAAACATTAAATTTCATTTTTAAAAATTTAAAAAAATTGATCCAAAACTCTGGTGATGAAATGTTATTAATTTCAGTATCTATGTTTTTAGGATCAATATTAACTAATTCTAATGAAATTCAAAATTTTGTCAGTAGTAATGTTGGGGAATATTTCCCATTTTGGATGATGATTATTTTATTACCTTTATTTGTCTGGTGTTTTAGTTTAATTGGAGTACATCCAATAATTACTTCAGCTCCAATCTTATCTATATTTGGACCTTTACTAACTGTTTGGGAAGCAGCTTTTTTAATGCAAGCACATCTTATTGGTTGGTGTACAGGAACAGCAATTAGCTTTACATCTCTTTCAGTTTTAACAGGTGCTGAAAATTTTAAAATCTCTGCTTCGAAATTAGTATTTGGGCCTAACTTATTTGCAACCTTAGGACTTGTTCTTTTTGGAGCACTGTTCTTAATTCTATTAAACTATTTTTTGTAAGTTTGCATTAGAATTAATTTTATCTAATTTATGTTCCTTATAAGAAACATAACATACACACATCATAATTAATGTTCCTCCTAAAATTACAAAAGGATCAAAATTTTCGTCGAAAACAAACAAACCCACCATAGATGCCCATACAAGTTGTAAAAATAATATAGGCTGAGTCACAACCATTGGTGCTACTTTAATGGCTTTTGTCATAGTTATGTGTCCAATAGTTGCTATAATAGCAGTGAAAGTAAGTATTAAAAAAGCTTTAATTGAAAGAGGTTCCCAACTATAAATTGCGGATGGAATCAAAAATATTGTTGTAAAAATGGATAGCATTGCAACAATTTCTGAAGACGTTCTTTCTTTCGATACTATTTTAGCAATTAGATAAGACATAGTGAAAACTATAGTTGCCAATAACATACTTATTTGGCCACTTTCAATTACCTTAAAACCTGGTCTTAAAATTATTAGAGCACCAATAAAAGATATTATAATTGCCAGTAGTCTGTGTTGATGTAAAGTTTCATTTAGAATAAAACATGCTCCAAACGAAACAAAAATATATGTTAAAAAACCAATTGCTGTGACTTCTGCTACAGGCATAACAGACATGGCATAAAACCATAAAGTTACACCAATAGAGTGAACAAACCCTCTTAAAATAAATTTTTTCATCAAAGATTTATGTGGTCTGAATTTTGTTAGTGAAATCAATGAGGGAATTAACAGGATTGTTCCTATTGCATATCTTAAAAAAGCAGCCTGAGGAGCAGGTACTTCTCCTTCTAGGTATCTAACTGTGGCTGTAACGCCTACAAACAAAATCGTAGTAATTACCATCCATATAATACCTTTTAAAGATTGATTCAAATCAAAATCCTTTATTTTATTTACCATGTTAATTAAATAACTAAGATAAGTCTATTTATTTGTTTTGAATTACATTCCTTGGTAATTAGGACCGCCTCCACCCTGAGGTGTTACCCAATTTATATTTTGTGTAGGGTCTTTGATATCACATGTCTTACAATGAACGCAATTTTGTGCATTAATTTGAAGTTTTGGTTTATTATCATTTAAAACTATTTCATATACACCAGCGGGACAATATCTTGTCTCAGGGTTGTCATATAATTCAAAATTAGTATTTATAGGTACCTCTGAATTTTTGAGCTGTAAGTGACAAGGTTGATTTTCTTCATGATTTGTCCCAGAAAAAGAAACATTTGTAAGTCTATCAAAACTAATGACATTATCTGGTTTTGGATACTTTATTTCTTCATAATCATCTTTTTTTCTAAGACTTTCATGATCGGTTCCGTGATGATCAATTGTCCATGGCGCATTTCCTCGGAAAATATACGTATCGATAGCACTGTACATTATTGCTTTCCAAAAACCCCATTTAAAAGAAGGTCTAATATTTCTAACTTTATATAATTCTTTCCACAACCAGCTCTGTTTTATATTAGTTTGAAACTCTGTAATTTCATCTTGTTTATCTATGTTTTCAAAAATAGATTGCGCTGCTATCATACCAGACTTCATAGCTAAGTGAGTACCTTTAATTTTTGGCACATTAAGGAATCCTGCTTCACATCCCACAAGCATTCCACCAGGAAAAGTTAATTTTGGTAAAGATTGAACACCACCTTCATTTAAGGCTCTAGCTCCGTAATTAATTCTTCTTCCTCCTTCAAGTAATTTCTTTATTGCAGGGTGATGTTTGAAACGTTGAAATTCAAGATATGGAGATAAATATGGGTTTTTATAATCCAAACCTATTACGAAACCTATAGAAACTTTATTGTTATCTAAATGATATAAAAAAGATCCTCCATAAGTTTCATTATCTAAAGGCCAACCTGTAGTATGCATTATACTCCCTGGTTTACTATTTTCTGGGGAAACTTCCCATAATTCTTTAATGCCAATTCCATATGTTTGTGGTGAGTTATGTGAATTAAGTTCGAATTTTTCCATTAATATTTTTCCAAGATGACCTCTACATCCTTCTGAAAATATTGTTTGTTTGGCTCGTAGTTCTATACCTCTTTCAAAGTTGGGACCCTCGGAACCATCCTTTAACCTTCCCATATCACAAGTAGCAACACCAACAACTTTATTATTTTCGTCATACAATACTTCTGATGCTGAAAACCCTGGATAGATTTCAACCTCAAGTTCCTCTGCTTGCTGTGCTAACCATTTTGTAAAATCACTTAAACTTATTATGTAGTTACCCTTGTTATGCATTTGTGGAGGGGTTGGAAGTTGATATGACTTAGTTTCTGTTAGATATAAAAATTTATCGTCAGTAGCTTGAGTTTTTAATGGACTGTTTTTTGTTTTCCATTCTGGTATAAGTTCGTCCAAAGCTTTGGTTTCAATTACTGCACCCGATACGATATGAGCTCCAACTTCAGATCCTTTTTCAATTACACAAACTGATAACTCAGAATTAGCTTTTTTACTTAATTGTTTTAATTTTATGGCTGCACTTAATCCAGAGGGACCAGCTCCTACAACAACTACATCATATTCCATCGCTTCTCTGTTAGTCATTAAATTGCCTTAAGATTTGTTTGAAAAAAAATCGATTTGTTACTAGTAATTTATACAATTTATTTATATTATATATTTAGTAATTATTTAATAAAAAAAAAGGTCTAAAATGAATCCTGATGTTGGTATTATATTATTAATTTTATATCCTATAGTACTTGTTGGTGCAATTATTTGGTTTGGAAAACATTCCGTATCCCCTGATTAATTTTTATTTTTCTTTTAAATCAATGGATTTATAAGTTGCCTCAAATGGCATTGTAATGCACTTATGTCTATTTTTTATTTCTCTGATGGGTTCAAAAATCTCCATTTCAATTGGCAAATGATCTGAGAAGCCTTTTTCAGTATTTTTAAGCCAACTTAAGAATTCGTTTAAAAATCTTTCATCTGGAATGTCTTTATTTTTAAATAACTCAACAACTAATCCTGCAGAAGCCTCACATAGTGCACAACCCCTTACAACCGCTGAAATGTCAATAATTGTAGTTTCGACTAACTTTACCCGTACTTTTACCTCATCGCCACACATAGGATTACGCATTTCAAAAGACCGATTAAAATCTTCTAAAGCAATTATTTTTTTATTTTTTGCAGCAAGACTTAATATTTTTTCTTGATAGATTGATAGATTACTCAATTATTGATTTACCATTAATAATACTACACTAGCTACGGCTATTGCGTAAAATACATATAATAAAATATGAGTATTTTCGTATACATTCTCTTCTGGAACACCTTCGGGCAAATCTTTTTTCTTTTTCTTCATTTTTTCCTCAATATTTTAAAGAAAATTTTTCTTTTAAAAATAATTATCTTACAGTTTACAAATAAATTTTCCATACAAAGATGAAAATTAATAAAATTATAAAAAGTTGCACAACTATTAATGTATCTTGACCAACTTCTCTATCAAAAACTTTATTTTTTATCATTGTATCAGCAAAAAACCTTTTCATAGATTTAAATATAAATTCAAAAAATTGTTCAACTTTTTTATTGATATCATTTATGAGATTTAAAAGAGGTAACAAAACCCCAGGTATCATCTTTCTATAAATCCAATCACTATTTAAAACAGTTGAATTAAGCTCTGGCGGATAGATTTTAAAATGCCATAAACATATAAAAGCAAATGCAGCAAATGTTAAAAGTTGCAACTGTCCAACAACGTGGCTAAAGTCATATGGCTGATATTGGATTTGATAAGGTAAGATTGCATAAAAATAAGAAGGGAAAACTCCAATCAATATACAAAGAGCTGATCCAATAATCATTGCTATTATCATATTAATTGGAGCTTCTTTTGTTTTAATACTGCTTTCATGTGCAAAAAAAGCAAAGAATGGGATTTTAATTCCTGAATGGTGTAGTACGCCTGCAGATGCAAATAAAAGCATAAAATAGACAAAGACCAGTCCTTCTTTGCCAAGTGCTGACATTATAAGAGATTTTGCTACAAACCCACTAAATAAGGGAAAAGCTGAAATCGAAATAGCCCCGATAATAGTGCATATTGCTGTGATGGGCATAAATTTAAATAGCCCACCTAATTCAGAAGCTTTACATGTACCAACTCTATAAAGTACTGCTCCCATTCCCATGAATAGCAATCCTTTATAAAGAATATGAGCAAAAGCATGCGCTACAGCTCCATTAATAGCTAATTCAGTGCCAATTCCAATGGCAACTATCATAAAACCAAGTTGGTTATTAAGGCTATAGGTTAAAACTCTTCGTAGGTCATTTTCAATGACAGCAAAGAAAATAGGATAAAAAGTCATAATTGCACCAATTATGATTAGTATTTCAGTACCTGCAAAAGATTTTGCAAAACAAAAAATAGCTAATTTAGTTGTGAATGTTGAAAGAGCAACTGTCCCTATCTCTGAAGCTTCTGGATAAGAATCTTGTAACCAGCCATTTAATAATGGAAAAGCAGCTTTTATTCCGAAGGCTATGAAAATTAACTGTCCGTCTAAAGAATTAATGTCAAAACTTCTAAATTCTGCATTACCAGTATCAGACATTAACAAAATTGCTCCAGCTAATAAAAACATTCCAGAACCAACTTGTATTAAAATGTATCTAAATGCCGATCTATAAGATCTCTTTGTTTTGCTGGCTAAAATCAGAAAAACTGAAGTAAAGGCAGTAGCTTCCCACCATACAAATAGAGTGAACAAGTCTCCAGCATGAACCGCAGCAATTGCTGCTCCACTATAACTCATAATGGCTACATGCTGATTCCAATTTTTTTCATGAGCACCATAGATTACATTCAATATAGCTGCTATGTGAAATATTATTGCAAAGGGTAAGGTTAAAGAGTCTGATTGAAATATTATAAATTGAATATCCATTATTTCAATTTTAGAATGTATACCAAAACCCAATGTTAAAGCGTAAGCTGAAACTAGGATTAAAATCATCATATATATCTGCCTGATTATATGAGGTAAGAAGGGAATTAATAATGCCCCAATAATCATTATAAAACCTGGAGGAAAACTACTTATCATAATAATCCTCATCTTTCATAAGGAATGATCGTAAACTAACACCAATTTTAAAAATTATTATGCATGAAAGGTATCCAAAAAAAGCTGGAAAGAATAAAATATCTTCTATTGATGTTTCACCATACCTATGTCCAATTAATTCTAAAATTAGAAAAATAATACACAGAAAAAGTACTGAGGTGTTTATTTTACCAAATTTTTCAATCAAATACTTCATATCTTACCCACCATCATAGAAGTTAGATTTTGAAACGGCTCTATAAAAAAGAATAATGTAATAGTTAAAAAAGAAGTTATTAGAGTTGGGATTAAAATAAGTTTTGGTATTTTTACTTTTATGTCTCTTTCTTTTTTAAAAAAGAATGCTCTAGCTGGGATTTCCATTAAATAAAACGCATTTAATATAGTAGATATACAAAATACACCTATAACAACTACATAACCACTGTCAGCGGCACCTAACATTAAGAAGAATTTACTCCAAGAACCTGCCATTGGAGGTACGCCAATTATTGAAAGTGATCCAATAAAAAAAGCAAGAAAAATTAGAGGCGTACTTAAACCATGACCATTTAAATCTGAAATTTTTGTAATTTTTGCTCCAACGTACAAAGCTCCTGCTACAAAAAATAAAGTAATTTTACCTGCAGCGTGAGTAATTATGTGTAAAGCAGCACCTTGAGTTGCCATGGAAGTAGCCAACGCTCCGCCTAAAGTAATATATGAAAGTTGACTAATTGTTGAGTATGCCAGCCGTGCTTTCAAATCATCTTTGTAAATAGCTATTATACTTGTTGCTAATAGAGTAAAGGATGCTAGCCAAATTAACCATTGAGAAGCCCCTGTTTTGGTTAAAAAATCTATTCCAAAAACATTTGTCAGCACTATTAACATAGTAAACACACCTGCTTTTACAACTGCTACAGCATGTAGAAGGGCAGATACAGGTGTGGGGGCAACCATAGCAGCAGGCAACCACTTATGAATTGGCATGAGTGCTGCCTTTCCGATTCCAAAAACAAACATTGCTAATAAGAGGGGAGCATAAGCCACATCTAATTTGCCATCTAATACACCATTTTGGGACATTTCCAGAGAACCTGTAGCAACCCAAACCCAAATAATTGCTGGAAGAAGTAATATTACAGAAGATCCAACTAGTATGGACATATATAATCGACCAGCTTTTTGTGCCATTTCATTTTGCTTATGAGTAACTAGAGGATATGTTGAGAACGTGAGAACTTCATAAAAAATAAATAAGGTCAATAAATCACCAGCATACGCAATACATAAAGCGGCATGAACAGCAATTGCATAAAATGCATAAAATCTTGTTTGATTTTTTTCTTTACTCCCCCTCATGTAGCCAACTGAATAGATGGCTGCAAAAATCCAAAGAAATGATGCGACTAGTCCAAAAATAGCTCCTAATGGTGTAATTTCAAAACCTATTGATATTCCTTCAGCAATTTTTACAATATTTAAAGTGATGTTTTGATTATTAAGAGCTGAGCTCATAATATTAAATGCACCCCAAGAACTAATTACACCGCCAATTGGTCCCAAGAAATCTCTTAAAATTGTATTTTTAGAAATAAATGGAGTTAAAACAGAAACAATTAAAGGTGACAAAATTGTGATTAAAATAAAATTTTCAATTGTTATCATTTAAGATCCCCAATTAATTTTTCAGCGGCTTCAAAACTTCCGTTTACAACTAATGAGGCATCTAAACCAAAATAAATATTAAAAAAAGTTATAATAATAAGAGACATATAAATTGTAGGGTTTTCTTTTATTACGATTTTTCTTCCCTCTCGCATCCACATGACTTCTATCATTTTCCACAAATAAACAACTGATAATGCTGAACTAATTAATATAAGTATTGCTATCCATATAGCTTCTGAGCTGATAGTTGCTTTAATTAAATATAATTTAGAAATGAATCCAGCTGTAAGTGGAAGACCTGCCAGACTTAATGAGCAGAGGACAAAACAAAAAAAAGTAATGGGCATTGCTCTACCAAGACCAGATAAATTATTTATAGTAACTCTTTTTTGAATATAAAAACCAAGTGAAGTTATAGCTATGAATAAACCACCTTTAATTATTGCATGATTAAACATGTGTATAAATCCAGCTGCTATACTTGCTTTTGTTCCAATGGCAAAAGCAAGGGTAATATATCCTATTTGTGCAACTGAAGAATGAGCAAGTAGCCTTTTAATATCCTTTTCATATATAGCCATAATCGTACCAGCAAACATAGCTATGATTGAGAGTGGAAAAATAACGTACAATAAAGTGATGTTTATTAAATTTTCTGAATTTTCAAAAACAGAAAATAATATGCGAGCTAATATGTACAAAGAAGCTTTTGTTGCTGTTGCGGCTAGTAAAACAGAAACTGCAGATGGAGCATAAGCATACGCTCTTGGCAACCATATATGTAAAGGAAAAACAGCAGCTTTAACCATAATCCCAATTATCATAAAACCAAAACCTGCAATTAATGCTTTATTGTTATTAAGATCAGATATTCTATTTGTTAGGTCTTCCATATTTAAAGTGCCAGTTATTCCATATAATAACCCTACACCTATGACATACAGCGTTGCTCCAACTGCACCTATAATAAGGTAATTATAAGCTGCAACTAAGGCTTGTTTATCTTTTTGAGCTCCCATTGCTACAAGCGCAACCGAGGCTAAAGATGATATTTCTAAAAATACAAAGAGGTTAAATGCATCACCTGTTGTTACAAGACCTAGCAAGCCAGCTATAGCTAAAAGCCACAAACTGTAGACTTTTGATATTGACTTATTTTCAATTTCCTCAGGCATTATCTTATAAGCAAAGATAGTTGCAATAAAACTTATTCCAGAAATTATAATAATTGGAATAATTGCCACTTTATCAATAATGTATTCTATTCCTATTGGAGGCATCCATTTGCCTAAAGCATATGAAATATGAGAGTGAATTTGGATTTCTTGATATAATAAAATTGAAAACAAAAATGTTAAAAAGGTGCTTAAAGTCGTTAAAACCCATGAAAAAAATATATTAGGAATAAGCACAACAAATAAAGAAGTTATTAATGGACATAAAACAACAAGAATTGAGAGATTTTTTGTTAAAATGTCTATCATTATTTAAACTTCAAATCCACACTTTTGCCGGTTTCAATATCATCGTGATAATCTACAAGATCTTGTGCAGATATATCATCCTCTTCGATGCTGCCATATTCTGTGTTTATTCTTAAAACTAAAGATAATCCAAGAGCTGTTGTTGCAACACCAACAACAATGGCTGTAAGTATCAATACATGGGGAAGGGGATTTGAGTAAATGCTATCAATAGACTCATTTAAAATTGGAGGCGTACCCCCTTTAATTTTACCAAAAGTTATATAAAGTAAAAACACGGATGTTTGAAAAATAGTAAGTCCAACGATTTTTTTTAAAAAATTTTTTCTACCTATTACCAGAAACAAACCAATCATCATTAGACAAAAAACTATCCAGTAATTCCAAATGCCAATTGTTGAAGAAATCATTTTATTTCTCTTTTATCTTATCGTAACTAGCAAAGGCATTAAATAGTGCAATCATAACGTTTGAAACAGTTAAGCCAACACCAAATTCCACTAATAATATGCCTATATGCTGACCAGATTGTGGCGAAGATCCAAGTATATTGTAGGCTAAAAACTCATCTCCTAATAACATTGAAACAATGCCTACTCCACCGTAGATGATTCCACCTAAGGCTAGTAAAATCAAATTAATGTTTGACGGGAATAATTTTTTTCCTGCTTCAATTCCAAATACAAGGGAATATAGGATAAATGCACTAGCTACAATTACTCCAGCTTGAAAGCCTCCTCCAGGGCCAAAATCTCCATGAAATTGAACATAAAGCCCAAAAAGTATGATGGGTGCAAAAAGTATTTTGGTAGAAATTCTCAAAATCGGATTGTTATGCATTTTTTCTAATCTTTTGTTTAGGTTGAGATTTATTTTTTTTTGCAGGATTTTTTTTCTGGAGAAGTGCTAGCACAGCTACTCCAGCAGTAAAAACAACTATCGTTTCACCAAATGTATCGTATCCTCTATAACTTGCTAAAACTGAAGTAACTATATTTGGGATACCAATATCCTCTTTGGATCCTTTAATATACTCAGGTGCAATATGTTGATGTATTGGAGCTGTTAACTGACCAATTTCAGGCAAATCAAAACTACACCAAATTAATATTCCTCCAAGAATTATACACGATAGTGCCGGAACAAATTCACTGCTAATGCTCTCTTCTTCTTTTTTTGGCAAATAAGCCATAGCTGCTAGAAAGAGTATAGTAGAAATCCCTGCTCCAACTGATGCTTCTGTAAATGCAACATCAACCGCGTCTAATGTTATAAACATTAATGCTGCCACAAGAGAATAAGCACTTGTCAAAATTACAGTAAATATAACAGTTCTAGTTTTGATAAGAGCAATTGCAATACTAAGCATTATTGTGACTAAAAAAGCATTAATTAATAATTCAGAAATCATAAAATTTTTCCAATTTTTTTCCCTACTGGAAGTATGTTTTTTTCCCTCGCCAGATTTGCAGTTACATGACTTGTAACTGGACTAGTGAAAAAAATAAACACACCAATTAGTACTAACTTAACGGTTATTAGTGACCAACCCGTTTGCAACACCATCCCTAAAATAAAAAATGCCGTACCACCAGTATCAATCATACCGGCAGCATGAATTCTTGAAAAGACGTCTGGTAGCTTAATAAGTCCGCAGGCACCAATAATTATCGACAGAGAACCAATAAAAAAACAGATGCTAGTGAAGATATCTAATATCAATACCACTTTTACTTATCTCCTCCTAGAGATCCAGCACTAAAAAGTTTTAAAACAGCAACTGTGCCAATAAAATTAATTAATGCATATACAATAGCAATATCTAAAAATTCTGGTCTATCTGAGTAGAACCCATGTATAGAAATGCCGATGACTATTACTGTTCCAAGACTGTTAACTGCTAAAATTCTATCAAATGTTGTTTTACCTAAAATAATTCTTACTAAAATTAAAATCCCTGTAATTGCACAGGCAATTAAACCGGCTAAAAACATTATTTTTTGCCCTCTAACCAAGTTACTTTTTTATCCATTTCATTAGTTCGAACGTCTTTTCCGAAATCAGAATTTAGAGCGTGCACCTCAAGAACACCTTTTTGTATTTTTGTTGTAACTGTTCCTGGTGTTAGCGTGATTGAGTTGGCATATGTAACTTTTGCAACATCGGTGATTTGAGATGTTTTTACAGTAAAAGTTTCAGGTTCAACTTGCCCGTTAATAATTACTTTTGCAGTACTTAAATTTGACTTCAATATTTCTTTAAATAGCCATATCAAATAATTTAAAAGTCTTGGAATAAAAAATATAGGTAAACCTTCATCATCAATAAGTTTGCCGCGTTTAGCAACGTAAACACAAAATACACACGAAATTATACCTAAGCATACTATCAGGAAGTTGTAGTGTCCTGACATCAATAACCACAAAGAAAATAGTATAAAAAAAAGTATTAATGATTTCATTAATTTAAACCATAGTTAATTTATCATTAATTTTTACCCAATGTTAGTCTTAATTTCAATAACAGTTTTGATTTGATTATGGCTTCGCAAAAGTTTCAACTTTTGTAATGTTTTTAATAATTCCTTTTTTTTCTAAAAACTTACTAAAATTTGTGTAGGTTTTTAAATCATGTGCTTGTGGCCTTAGAGCAAACCTTGATATTGTGTCTTTGTAAGCTCTTTTATTTAATTCATCATCTAAACCTTTTCTATAAGATGAAAAATCTTTCCACGTAGAAACTGGGTCATTAATAATTGTTAAAGTAGCTTTCTGAATTGCACTAAAAAATTTATCGAAGAGTGGGTTGTTTTTATTTTTTTGATTTGCAATGTATATCAGTTCTTCATAGGTTGGTACGCCATGCTCTTCTGGATAGAAAGCTCTACCTGGGTGATTAACAATGTCCATTTGATTGAGCTCAAAATTTCTAAAAGCTCCAATAACCGCATCAACCTTCTTTGCTATCAAAGAGGGTGACAATGAAAAGTTAATATTCACTAAATCTACATCAGACATATTTAGGTTATATTTTTGAAGCATTCCGGAGAGTAGAGCTTCTTCAAATCCACCAACTGAAAATCCGACTTTTTTTCCTTTGAGATCTGAAATTGTTTTAATGGGTCCATCTTTTAAGACAACTAGTGAGTTTAGTGGAACACTAACTAAAGTTCCGACTCTTACGACAGGTAAACCCTGGTCAACTTGAATGTGTAATTGTGGTTGATATGAAATTGCTAAGTCTAATTTACCCGCGGCTACCAATTTTGGTGGATCATTTGGATCAGCTGGTTCAATCATCTCAACTTCAAGGTTAAGATCTTTAAAAAAATTTCTTTTTTTAGCTATTATTAAAGGAGCATGATCAGGATTAATAAACCAATCAAGCCCTATAGTTAACTTTTTAGACGAAGCATTAACATTACAACTAATTGATAAAAGTAAAAAACTTAAAATTATTTTAAATATTGTGTTCATCTGCGTCTCCCTCCGCTGGTTTTAACCAGATCAGGTTTTAAGGGTTAATTTCTCAGCAAGACGAATGTCAAGCACCCCTGGCATGCTACTTTTATAACAAATATAGAAAAAATCAATAATATTTTATTTCCACCATACATATCTGCTAAGAACATAATCTGTAATTTTATAAATGGTAATGGTCATGAAAATAAGAATTAATAGAGCAGCAAACATGTTATCAGTTTGTAATCTTGCATTACTGTATATCATAAACGAACCAAGTCCTGTGCTTCCACCTATCCATTCTCCTACAACTGCACCAATTGGGGCAAAGCAAGCGGCAACCCTAAGCCCAGAACATAATCCAGGTAATGAACATGGAATTTTAATTTTCCAGAACAATTGAATTTTAGAAAGGTTTAATGTTTTACCAGCATCAATTAATTCTTGAGGAACTTTATTTAAGGCATCTGTGAAATTAGATGTAATTGGGAAAAAAACTATTAAAACTCCAATTACTATTTTACTGATCATTCCATAACCAAGCCACAAAATTAATAATGGCGCTAAAGCAAAAACTGGAATTGATTGGCTGGCAAGCAATATAGGCATTATCCATCTTTTTAGTGCGACAGAAGAAGAAATTATCAAAGCTGTTATTATTCCAATCAAAGAGCCAATTGCTATGGATGCTAATATTTCAACTAGCGTATATGATGCGTGAATTATGAGTTCATCCCAGTTAACGTAAATTGATGCAAATACTTTTGATGGAGGAGGGAGCATAAATGCAGGTAAATTAAAAAATGAACAGCTTATTTCCCATATCACAAAAATAGTTGTTGCAATTAATATTCCTCTAATCATTGTAACCTTAGTTAAATTAATTTTATGTTAATTATATATATTAAATAGAAAAGAATGCAGAATTATTTATTTACAAGTGATATTTTTAGAGGTTCTAGATATGAAAAAGGCCATCCTCTAGATATGGATAGAGTTTGGCCGAGTGTTGAGCTTATAAGATTAATGGGATGGATAAATGAAAATCAAATTATTAAAAATTCCCCAGCAGAGATTAGTGAGTTAATTAAATTTCATGATTTAGATTATGTTAAAGCATTAAAAAGAGCTGAAGAAGATCAAACTCTTCCCGATAAACTTAAGAAGAAATTTAATATTGGTATTGGAAATAATCCAATATTTAGCGAGGTTTTTTCAAGGCCTGCCACAGCTGCTCAAGCTTCAATAAAAGCTGTGGAAATGATAGCGGATAAGAAAGCAAAAAAAATATTAAACATATCTGGTGGAACTCATCATGGAAGGAAATCTCAGGCATTCGGTTTTTGCTTTTTAAACGACTGTGTTTTAGCAATTCTAAAAGCTTTAGAAAAAGGTTTTAAAAATATCGTGTATGTAGACTTAGATGCTCATCATTGTGATGGCG
>QBXO01000018.1 GCA_003284565.1 SAR116 cluster bacterium AG-321-K23 | reverse complement strand
TGGAACAAATTTTGTATTTAATTATCTAGATGAAAAAGATGAAAATTTAATTGTGTATGATAAATTAACATACGCAGGAAATAAAGATAATTTTAAATCTTTAGCAAAAGATCGTAGATTCAAATTCGTAAAAGGTGATATAATAGATATAAATAAATTAACAAAAGAAATATTTAAGCATAAACCAATATCAATTATTAACTTCGCAGCAGAAACTCACGTTGATAATTCTATTGAGAATCCAAAAAGTTTTATTACAACAAACATTTTAGGTACGTTTTCCTTATTGAATGTTGTCAAAAGTTATTATGAAACATTAAGAACTAGAGAAAAAAAGAACTTTGTTTTTATAAACATTTCTACGGACGAAGTTTTTGGATCATTAAAGCTTTCTTCAATTTCTTCTACTGAAAATTCACCATTTAAGCCTAATAGTCCATATTCTGCCTCAAAAGCTGCTGCAGATCATCTAGTTAGATCATTTTTTAAATCATATAATGTACCCTCAATTACAACACATTGTTCTAATAATTTTGGACCATATCAAAATGAGGAAAAGTTAATTCCTAAAATAATAAAAAATTCTTTAAATTGGGAAAAAATACCCATTTATGGTACTGGAAAAAATATTAGAGATTGGATATTTGTAAAAGATCATTGTAACGCTATAATTAAAATCCTCGAAAGGGGTAGAGTAGGCGAAACTTATAACATTGGCTCTAATAATGAAGTTTCTAATATTTCTTTAGCTAAATTAATATGTAGTAAACTAGACAAAATGTGTCCTCATCGCAACGGATCATATGAACGTTTAATAAATCATGTGAAAGATAGACCTGGTCATGATGTAAGATATTCAATAGATTCAAGTAAATTAAAAAGCAGTCTAGATTGGAACATATCAGAATCTTTTGATCATTCAATACATTCTACTATCGAGTGGTATGTAAATAAATTTGGAAGTTTGAAAAAATTATGAGTAGAAAAGGCATTATTTTAAGCGGTGGATTAGGAACTAGATTATATCCTGCAACATTGGCTATATCAAAACAATTATTACCAATTTATAATAAACCCATGGTTTATTACCCGCTTTGTACTTTAATGAGCATCGGCGTCAAAGAAATATTATTAATTACCACACCATTTGAAGAAGATAGATATAAATTTTTGCTTAGAAATGGAAGTCAATGGGGTATAAAAATAAAATTTAAAATACAAAAAAAGCCAAAAGGTATTGCTGAATCATTTTTAATTGCTGAAGAATTTATTAAAAATTCATCATCTATACTAATTTTAGGCGATAATTTATTTTACGGTTATAATCTTTCATCAAAGATAAAAGCGGCTTCAAAAAATTTTGAAACATCAACAATTTTTGCATATCCCGTTACGAATCCACAGCAATATGGAATTGTAAATTTTAATAAACGAAAACAAATTATTTCAATTGAAGAGAAACCTTCTAATCCAAAAAGTAATTATGCAGTTACTGGGTTATATTTTTATGACAAAAATGTGGTTGAGATTGCTAGATCACTTAGGCCTTCAAAAAGAGGTGAATTAGAAATAACAGATTTAAATAATATTTATTTGAAATTGAATAAATTAGATGTTTGTTTTTTGAATGAAAGTGATACATGGTTAGATGCTGGTACTAATGATACGTTATTAGAGGCGTCACATTTCATCAAAACTATAGAAAATCGACAAGGCATTATAGTTTCATCACCAGAAGAAATCGCTTGGAAAAATGGATGGATATGCGACCAAAAATTAAAAGAATTGGCTATAAAGTTAAAAACAAACAATTATGGAAAATATTTATTAAAACTAATTAATGATTGAGGAATCGTATGTATATGGAAAAGACTTCAATATTTGGAGCTTTCTTAATTAAAAATAAGATTTTTAATGATAATAGGGGTTTTTTTTCAGAAGTTTGGAATCAAAATAATTTTAATAAAAAATTAAACGAGAAGATAAAATTTGTTCAGGAAAATTGGTCACATTCAAAAAAAAATGTATTAAGAGGATTGCATTATCAAATTAAAAAACCACAAGGTAAGTTAGTAAAAGTTACAAATGGAGTCGTTTATGATGTAATAATAGATTTAAGGAAGTTTTCCCCAACTTTCAAAAAATGGTATGGTGTAGAGCTTTCATCAAATAATAAAAAACTATTATGGGTGCCAGCTGGGTGTGCACATGGATTTTATGTTTTAAGTACCACGGCAGATTTTGTATACAAAACCACACAATATTGGTATCCAGAATATGAGCGTTGTATTATTTGGAACGATAAAGATTTATCCATTGATTGGAATATTGAAGGCAAACCTATTTTATCCCAGAATGACTTAAATGGGATACAGTTTAAGAACGCAGAATATTTTAAATGAAAATTTTAGTGTTTGGATCATCTGGGCAAATGGGAAGTGTTTTTCTAGAGAGTGTACCAAAAAAATTTGAGATAATAGCACCTTTGAGAAATGAGGTAGATTTAACTACAGAAGATGCAATTCAAAAATTCATTTATTATTATAAACCAAATGTTATTTTAAATTTTGCCGCTTTTACAGACGTTGATGGATCTGAAAAAAAACCAAAATTAGCATTTCAAATAAATTCAATTGCTCCATCCATTATCTCTTCTTGTGCAAATAAAATTAATTCAGTATTTTTTCACATTTCTACTGACTATGTTTATAATACTTCAAATAACAAATTTCTTAACGAAGAAAGTAATATTAATCCAATTAATGTCTACGGTAAAAGTAAAGCACTTGGTGAAAAACTTATAAAAGAAAATTGTCAAAAATTTATTATTTTGAGAACTTCATGGCTTTATAGTAATTATAGAAATAACTTTTTTACAACAATTTCTAAACTTATCAAAACTGAAAATAGCATTAAGGTAGTAAATGATCAAATAGGTTCACCAACGCTGGCAAATGATTTTATAGATGGTTTATTAACAATTCTTGAATTATTAAATGAAATCAAATTGGGATATAAAGTAAATAAAAAAATTTGGGGTATCTATAATTTATCAAATACTGGTGTAACTTCTTGGTATGGGTTTGCATGTAAAATAGCGATTAAAATGGGTTATAATCCATCAGAAAAAATAATACCAGTAAATTCTGTTAATTATGAAACTGTTGCTAATAGACCATTAAACTCTAGATTAGACAACAGTAAAATTCTTAGAGTATTTGGTATAAAACTTCCTTTTTGGGAAGATAGTTTTGATGATTTTTATAATAATAATAGTTAAAATAATAGGATTTTGATGAGAATAGCAACTTGGAACATAAACTCCGTAAGACTTCGTATAAATCATGTTGTGCGTTTTATAAAAGAACAGAATATAGATGTTATGTGTCTACAGGAAACAAAAACTACTGATGATAAATTCCCAAGTGAAGATTTTACAAAAGTAGGTATGATGCACCAATATTACAGAGGTGAAAAATCCTATAATGGAGTTGCTATTGTATCAAAATTTAAATTTACAGACACTGGATACGTCAATTGGTGTAAAAAAGATGATTCTCGTCACATTTATGTAAAAATAAATAATAATATTAAACTTCATAATTTTTATGTACCTGCAGGTGGAGATGAACCAGATATTTTAAACAATCCAAAGTTTGAGCATAAAATTTCCTTCATTAATGAAATGAAAAATTATTTTTTATCGGAAACAAAAACAAATAAAATTTTAGTTGGTGATCTAAATATTGCTCCTTTAGAACATGATGTGTGGTCACATAAACAACTACTTAATGTGGTTTCACATACATCAATAGAAACAGAAACTTTAATAGATATAATTAAGACTGGAGATTGGGTAGATATAATGAGGGAATTTGTTCCACATAATGAAAAACTTTATTCTTGGTGGTCTTATCGAAATAGAAATTGGGAAATTTCAAATAGAGGAAGAAGGCTTGATCACTTTTGGATATCAAAAAATTTATTTTCATTAGTAAAATCAGGTGTTATTTATAAGGATGCTAGGTCATGGGAGAAACCATCTGATCATGTGCCGATTATAGTTGATATTGATATATTAAAATAAAATTTAAGGTTTAGATTTTGAGAATACCATTTTTAAAAATGCATGGTTTAGGTAACGATTTTGTTATTTTTGATAATATTAAGAATTCTATCATTCATGATTCAAGATTTATTAATAAAATAAGTAATAGACGCATAGGAATTGGGTGTGATCAAGTTTTGATTATTGAAAACACAAACCTCCCTGAAAATTTTAAAATTAAAATGTATAACTCTGATGGTTCGGAAACCGGAGCTTGTGGTAATGGTACAAGATGCGTGGCCGATTATCTAATGAAAAAAAATGACCTAAATTCTTTAACTATTAAAAGTGCTAGTAATGACTTGTTTTGTTCTAAAACTGGGGATTCAGTTACTGTAAATATGGGTGTGCCAAAATTTAGGTGGGATGAAATACCATTGTCAAAAGAACAAGATACAAAAAATGTCATATTAGGTGACTTTGTAGCCTTCTGTTTGTCCATGGGAAATCCACATGCAGTTATTTTTATAAATGATTTAGATGAACTTGAGAATTTGAACATAAACTCTATTGGTCCTCATTTAGAAAAACATTCCATTTTTCCTGAATTTGCAAATATTGAGTTTGTATCTGTTTTAGAGGATAAATCTTTAAGAATGAGAGTTTGGGAAAGAGGAGTAGGGATTACCTCGGCATGTGGATCTGGAGCATGTGCAACATTAGTAGCAGCTTCTTCATTAGACAAAAGTGCTAAAGAAAACAAAATTGTTTTAGACGGCGGAAATTTATTTATAAAGTGGCTTGATAATGGATCAGTAACACTTTCTGGTGATACTGAAAAAGTGTTTGAAGGATTTATAGGTGAATAATTGAAAATCTCGTCAAAAAACAAGAACTCTTTACCTGATATTAAGACTTTTGGATGCAGGCTTAATATCTGGGAAAGTCAGGTTATTAGTGACCTTGCTAGTAAGAACGGTCAAAGTGATTTAATAATATTTAATACGTGTGCTGTAACCAGTGAGGCAGAACGTCAAGCTAGGCAGGCAATAAGATCATCAAAAAAAAATAGACCAGATGCTAAAATCTTGGTTACAGGTTGTGCTGCTCAAATAGATCCTAAAAGATGGAGTATTATCCCAGAAGTGGACTTTGTAATAGGAAACAAAGAAAAGCTTGATGAAAATTTTTGGGAGAAATTTGTACCAGAAGATAAATTTCATAATAATCAAAATACGTTTGTACAGGATATAATGCAGGTTAAAAGTACATCTGAGCATTTGGTTGAATCTTTTAACAAACATACACGTGGTTTTGTTCAAGTTCAAAATGGTTGTGACCATAGGTGTACATTTTGTATTATTCCATTTGGAAGGGGTCCAAGTAGATCAGTTTCAACTCAAAATGTTATTAACTCCATTAATTCTTTATTAAAAAATGGTGTTAAAGAAATTGTTCTTACTGGTGTAGATTTAACCTCTTGGGGTATTGATATTTTTGGGAGACCAAGTTTAGGATTGTTAGTAAAAAAAATTTTAAAAAATATCCCAAATTTGCTAAGATTGAGACTATCATCTATAGATCCAGCTGAAGTTGATTTTGATTTGATGGATGCATTTGAACATGAAAAAAGACTAATGCCTCACATTCACTTATCTATACAACACGGTGATGATATAATTTTGAAAAGAATGAAAAGAAGACATCTTTATAGAGACGTAATTAATTTTGTTAAAGAAGCCAAAAGAAGAAGAAGTGATATTGTTTTTGGAGGTGATTTTATAGCTGGCTTCCCTACCGAAGACGAAAAAGCTCATCAAAACAGTATGCAACTAATAAGAGAAGCTGATATTACATACATTCATGTATTTCCATACTCAAATAGGAAAAACACTCCAGCATCAAATATGCCACAGGTCCCAAAAAAAGTTATACAAAAAAGAGGAAAAGAACTTAGAGATTTAGCAAAGGTACAACATAATAAGTTTTTATTAACTCAAATAGGAACAACGCAAAAGGTTTTAATTGAAAATAATTCAGTTGGTCACGCTACAAATTTTTCAAAAATTAAATTAAAAGAAAATGTTGAAGCGAGCACAATTGTTTCTACAAAAATTTTAGAAATTGATCCTGAAGGATTGCTTGGAACTATTGGAAATTGAAATAGATAAAAAAAGAATTAAATTCAATGGCATTAAATTGGTTTAAAAAATTAAAGTCTGGATTGAGCAAATCAGCATCTAAAGTTGAGGGTGCGATTGCTTCTTTAACCGGGAAAAAAACAATTGACAAGGAAACACTTGACGATATCGAAGATCAATTAATATTAGCTGACCTTGGCGTAGAATCTGCTAGTATAATTACAAAAAAAATTAAAGATCAAAAATTCGAATTAAATAAAAATAAAGAAATAGAAAAGACACAAATTGCAAAAACTTTAGCGGAAGAAATTGAAAAAATTTTACTACCTCGTGAAGAAAATCTTTATGAAAAAGTAAAGTCCAAACCACATGTTTTGCTTCTAGCAGGAGTGAATGGTTCTGGAAAAACAACGACTGCTGCCAAAATAGCAGAAAAATTCAGGCTTGAAAAAAAATCTGTTGTGTTAGCTGCATCAGACACCTTTAGAGCAGCTGCTGTAGAACAGTTGAAGACTTGGGGAAAAAGAGTTGGCGCACAAGTTGTCTCTGGAGAAGAAGGAGGAGACGCTGCTGCTGTAGCTTTTCGAGCTTTTGAATTGGCAAAAAAAGATGATATAGACATTGTTATAATCGACACAGCTGGAAGATTGCAAAATAAAAAAGATTTAATGGAAGAATTGACAAAAACCTGTAGAGTTGTATCAAAATTAGATCAAGACGCTCCACATCAAAAAGTTGTAATTCTGGATGGAACAGTAGGACAAAATGCTCATTCTCAATTAAAAAGCTTTGATGAATCCATTGGTTTAACAGGTATGATAATTACAAAGTTAGATGGAAGTGCAAAAGGAGGGGTTGTAGTGTCTTTAGCAGAAAAATATAAAATTCCTATTCATGCAGTTGGTGTTGGTGAAGGATTAGATGACCTTCAAATTTTTGAAGCTTCCTCTTTTTCAAAGGCATTAGCCGGTTTGGATTAGCAATTTCTATCAGATAAGCTTGACTTGATTGATAAGATTCTATATTGAGATTAAAAATTATTAATTATATCCCTTAAACGCGCGTCCTTGAGTTTCAAGCACGGGCGCTTTTGTGGTTATGGAATGTAATTGGTTTTAAAATGTTTGAAAACTTAACTGATAAACTTGGAAATGTTTTTAAAGGTCTTACTAAAAGAGGAGCTCTGTCTGAAAATGATGTTGAAAAAGCTCTTCAAGAGGTCCGAACAGCGCTATTAGAAGCTGATGTTGCTTTGTCAGTCGTTAGAGAATTTATTGACAAAGTTAAAGTTAGAGCAGTTGGTGAAGAGGTTCTAAGATCTGTTACACCTGGTCAGCAGGTTATAAAAATTGTCAATGACGTTTTAATAGAAGTCCTTGGCTCTGTAGGATCAGAGTTATTAATTGATCATGCTCCTCCTGCAGTTATATTGTTAGTTGGTCTTCAAGGTTCAGGTAAAACGACTACTGCAGGTAAGTTGGCTTTTCATTTAAAATCTAAAAAAAGAAAAAAAGTTATGCTTGCATCTCTTGATATTTACAGGCCTGCTGCAAGAGAACAGCTAAGAATATTAGGTGAACAAGCAGATGTCTTGGTGCTTCCAGAAATTGATGGAGAAAGTCCAGAAAAAATAGCAAAAAGAGCTATGGCTGCATCCAAAGTTCAAGCCATAGATGTTTTGATACTTGATACAGCAGGTAGAACGACGCTTGATACAGCTATGATGTCTGAGGCAAAAGAGGTTTTTAAATTATCAAACCCATCCGAAACTTTATTAGTTGCCGATGCAATGACTGGTCAGGACGCTGTACAGACAGCAAAAGCTTTTTCAGAGTTAATTAAAATATCAGGCGTTATTTTAACGCGATCTGATGGTGATGCAAGAGGTGGTGCCGCACTATCAATGAGATCGGTAACTGGATGCCCTATAAAATTTGTTGGTGTTTCTGAAAAATTAGATGGACTAGAACCGTTTCATCCAGATAGAGCGGCTGGAAGAATTTTAGATATGGGTGATGTTGTCTCACTTGTTGAAAAAGCTGCAGAGACTATCGCAGAAGAAGATGCTGCACAAATGATGAAAAGAATGTCAGAGGGCAGCTTTGACATGAATGATATGTTGAAACAAATTGGACAGTTAAAAAAAATGGGAGGTTTAGGTGGAATAATGTCCATGCTTCCAGGTATAGGTAAGCTCCAAAAACAAATGGCTGCTAATAATTTCAATGATAAAGCAATCTCAAAACAAGAAGCTATAATATACTCGATGACAAAAAAAGAGAGAGTAAATGTTTCTTTATTAAACGCCTCTCGAAGAAAAAGAATTGCTTCAGGATCAGGAACTGCTGTCTCTGATGTAAATAGGCTTGTGAAACAACAACAAGACATGGCCCGTATGATGAAAAAAATGGGTAAAATGGGTGGTCTTGGAGGCTTAAAAAACATGATGTCCTCACTTGGAGGTGGAAACTCAAACCCTGAATTAGGGAATGGTCAAAATTCAGTTATGGATGCAAATAAGATGGCTGAATTACAAAAAATGATGGGTGGTAACATGCCTAATCTGGGTAATATGGCAAATCGATTTGGAGGCATGGGTTTACCAGGTTTAGGTGGAAAGCCGTCCAAAAAAAGAAGATAAATTTATTAAACAATAACTTATATTATAAGGAAAGAAAATGGCTTTAAAAATAAGATTGTCTAGAGGTGGAGCAAAAAAGAGACCTTTTTACAAAATAGTAGTTGCAGAATCATTGTCACCAAGAGATGGAAAGTTTATTGAACGATTAGGCTCATATAATCCAATGGTTGCTAAAGATCATGCCGAAAGATTAATTCTTGATGTTGAAAGAGCAAAATACTGGTTATCAAAAGGTGCTCAGCCAACATTAAGAGTTGCAAAAATGCTCTCATCAGACGGTTTAGTAAAAGCACCAGTTATAAGGGATCAACCAATTAAAAGTGCTCCTGGTAAGAAAAGACAAGAAAGAGAAGCAGAAGCTTCAGAAAAATCAGCAGCTCCGCCAGAGGAAGCAGCTGTAGAAGAGGCACCTGCGGCAGAAGCTCCAGTAGAGGAAGCAGTTGTAGAAGAGGAACCTGCAGCAGAAGCTCCAGTGGAGAAAGCAGCTGTAGAAGAGACTAAAACTGAAGAGGATAAAAAAGAATAGAATAATTTGTCTAAGAAAAACTTAATTGAAATAGGTTCCTTTGTTGGGGTTCATGGTATTAAAGGAGAAGTGAAGCTTAAAAGTTTTACAGAAATTCCAGAAAGTATTTTTTCTTTCAAAGAAATTTTTATTGAAACTTCTTATGATCCAATAAAATTAAATTTTGTTAGAAAATCTAAACAAATATTTGTTTGCAAAATTGAAAATGTTCTAACCAGAAGCGACGCGGAGAGTCTTAAAGGATTAAAGTTATTTGTATTAAGAGAAAGCCTCCCAATCCTAACTGATGACGAATTTTACCACTCTGACTTGTTAGGTTTTGAAGTATATAATTTAAATAGAGAAAACTTTGGTAAAGTCATATCTTTGGAGGATTTTGGAGCTGGTTTATTAGCTGAGGTAAAAAAAAATAAAAAAACTTTTTATTTACCAATGGGAAAATCTTTCCTGAAAGAAATTGACTATAAAGCTAAACAAATAATCTTAGATTTAGATATAGATTTTATTAAAAATTGAAATGGAGTTTCTTTGTGTGGAATGCAACGGTTTTGACATTATTCCCAGAAATGTTTCCAGGCACCTTGGAATTTTCAATAGCTGGTAAGGCTCTTAAAAATAATTTGTGGTCATTAAAAACTGTAAATATTAGGCATTTTTCAAATGATAAAAGTGGAAAAGTTGATGAAGCTCCTTTTGGTGGTGGACCGGGAATGGTTATTAATCCAGAAGTTTTAGATAAAGCCTTAAAGTCTGTTTCCCAAGAAAAAGGTCGAAGAATTTATCTTTCACCAAGAGGAAAAAAATTTGATCAAGAATTCGCTAAGAAATTGTCAAAAGAAAAGGGTGCTGTTTTCATCTGTGGAAGATATGAAGGTGTAGATGAAAGATTTTTAATATATAATGAAATAGAAGAAATAAGTGTTGGAGATTTTGTTTTATCTGGTGGTGAAATAGGTGCACAATTAATCATGGATGCAACAGTAAGGCTTATTCCTGATGTTGTTGGTAATGCTGCAGGATTGATGGATGAAAGTTTTGAAAGACATTTGTTAGAATATCCATTATATACTCATCCAAGAGTATGGAATGATATGAAAGTTCCAGATGTATTATTATCTGGAAATCACAAAGAAATCCAATTGTGGAAGTTAAAGATGTCTGAAAAACTCACCAAATTTAGGAGACCAGATTTATGGTTAAAATATATTAAATCTTAACTAGAAAAATATTTATTAATTTGCTATGAGTATTTCACGAAAGGGTAGACAGATGAATGTTATTGATAAAATTCAAAAAGACCAGATGGACAAGATTATTGCAGAAAGATCTATACCTGATTTTAGTGCAGGTGATACGATTAAAGTTGATGTAAAAATTGTCGAAGGTGATAAAGAGAGAATTCAAGCATTTGAAGGATTATGTATAGCTCGAAGTGGGGGTGGGTTGAACGAAAGTTTTACTGTTAGAAAAATTTCATACGGTGAGGGTGTTGAAAGAATTTTTCCAATATTTTCTCCTAAAATTGCCGGAATTACTGTTCTTAAAAAAGGTAAAGTAAGAAGAGCTAAATTATATTATCTTAGAGACAGAAGAGGAAAATCAGCTCGAATTGTCGAAAAAATTCAGGTTTCAAAAAGAGATACAAAAGCTCAAGTTGAAAAACCTACTGCTGAGGAAGTTGCCGAAGATACAACTACATAAAAGTTCATTAACTTTATTTAATTAATCATATGTTATACTTTTATCTTCAACTTAATGGAGTTTATAAATGAAGCCCAAAACACTTTTTGATAAAATTTGGGATTACCATCTCATAAGCACACAAGAAGATGGAGCATCATTAATATATATTGATAGACATTTAGTTCATGAAGTTACAAGCCCACAAGCGTTTGAAGGGTTAAGAATGTCTGGCAGAGTTGTAAACTCTCCTAACAGAACATTAGCTGTGGCTGATCATAACGTTCCAACAACTGATAGAACAGAAGGAATTCAAGAAGAAGAATCCAGAATCCAAGTTGAAGCATTAGATAAAAATGTTGAAGATTTTGGTGTGCCATATTTTAACATGATGGATAAAAGACAGGGAATTGTTCATGTAATAGGACCAGAACAAGGTTTTACTCAACCTGGAATGACAATTGTTTGTGGCGATAGCCATACTGCAACACACGGTGCATTTGGAGCCTTGGCATTTGGCATTGGTACATCAGAAGTTGAACATGTTTTAGCAACACAAACTTTAATCCAAAAGCCAGCTAAAAATATGCTTATTAATGTAGAAGGTGAGCTTCAATCAGGTGTATCTCCTAAAGATTTAGTTCTTGCAATTATTGGAGAGATAGGCACTGCTGGTGGTACTGGCCATGTTATAGAATATTCTGGAAAAGCTATAGAAAAACTTTCCATGGAAGGTCGTATGACAGTTTGCAATATGTCAATAGAAGCAGGCGCAAGAGCAGGAATGATAGCACCTGATAAAGTAACATTTGATTATTTAATAGACAAACCAATGTCTCCAAAAGGTAAAGATTGGGACTTAGCTCTGAAGTGGTGGCAATCATTGCCTTCGGATAAAGATGCATTTTATGACAAGAAAATTACCATTGATGCTAATAAAATTAAACCAACTGTAACATGGGGGACTAGTCCAGAAGATGTTGTTCCAATTGATGGATATATACCGGATCCTTCTAAGATTAAAGATGAGGATGCAAAAGCTAAAGTTCAAAGATCACTTGACTATATGGGATTAGAAGGTGGTCAAAAAATATCTGATGTTGAAATAAACACGGTATTCATTGGATCATGTACAAATTCTAGAATAGAAGATTTAAGGTCAGCTGCAAAAGTTATCGATGGTAAAAAAGTTAAAAAAGGAATTAGAGCTATGGTTGTTCCAGGTTCTGGTTTGGTGAAAAGTCAAGCTGAAGAAGAGGGTCTTAATTTATTGTTTACCCAGGCTGGCTTTGAATGGAGAGAGCCTGGATGTTCAATGTGCTTAGCTATGAATGAAGATAAACTTCAACCTGGTGAAAGATGCGCAAGTACATCCAATCGTAATTTTGAAGGTAGACAAGGAAAAGGTGGTAGAACCCATCTAGTTAGTCCTGAAATAGCTGCTGCATCTGCAATAACTGGTAAATTAACCGATTGTAATTCAATTATATAGTTTTTTGAGGTTTAACTATGGAAAAATTTATAAATCTTAAAGGTATAGCCGCTCCATTTAATTTTATAAATGTAGACACTGACAAAATCATTCCAAAACAATTTTTAAAAACAATTGAAAGAACAGGCTTAGGAAAACATCTATTTGATGAGATGAGATTCAATGATGATGGTTCTGAAAAAGAAGAGTTTATTTTAAATAAAAAACCATATAGAAATAGTAATATTTTAATTGCGGGAGATAACTTTGGATGTGGTTCAAGTAGAGAGCATGCACCTTGGGCTTTATCTGATTTTGGGATAAAATGTATTATTTCAACATCTTTCGCTGATATTTTTTATAATAATTCTTTCAAAAATGGTCTTTTGCCAATTATAGTTTCACCTGACGAAAGAGAAGCTTTGTTAGCAGACTCAAAAGATACAGAAAATCCTGAAATAGAAATTGACCTTCCATCACAAGAAATAAGAAGGCCCAATGGAGCAGTTATTAAATTCGAAATAGACCCTTTTAGAAAAAAATGCTTACTTGAGGGTTTAGATGATATAGGCATAACAATGCAAAAATCTAGTGATATTAAAGAATTTGAAACCAAAATGTCTAATGAAAGACCGTGGTTATAATTAAATAGTGAGTTTATAAGATGTCATCTAATCGTACATTAATGGTGCTACCTGGAGACGGAGTTGGACCTGAAGTTGTAAAAGAAACTTTAAGAGTTGTTGACTGGTTTGCAAAAAATAAAAGTATTAGTTTTAACATTAAAGAAGGTTTGGTAGGAGGTGCTTCTTTTGATAAATACGGTACACCTCTTTCAGATGAAACATTAGCAGATGCAATTGATGCAGATGCAATATTATTTGGTGCTGTAGGAAGTCCAAAGTACGATGGAGTTGATTTTGAAAAAAGACCTGAAAACGGTCTTCTAAGATTAAGAAAAGAAATGGATTTATTTGCCAATTTAAGGCCTGCAATGGTTTTTCCGGCCCTGGTCGATGCTTCTTCTCTTAAATCTGATATAATTTCTGGTCTAGATATTTTAATATTAAGAGAGTTAACGGGAGGTATTTATTTTGCTGAACCTCGCGGAATAGAGGAAATAGACACCAAAATTAAAAAAGGTTTTGATACTAATTTGTATACCACCCCAGAGATTGAAAGAATTGGTAGGGTTGCCTTTGATATGGCTAGGGCCAGAAATGGGAAAGTTACGTCTGTAGAAAAAGCTAATGTAATGATGTCAGGTGTTTTGTGGAGAGAGGTAATGGCTAATCTTCATGAGAAAGAAGGTTCTGATATAAAAATTAACCATATGTATGCTGATAATTGCGCTATGCAACTCGTAAGAGATCCAAAGCAATTTGACGTTATTGTAACTGATAATTTATTTGGTGATATTTTGTCTGATTGCGCAGCAATGTTAACAGGTTCACTTGGGATGCTTCCTTCTGCAAGTCTAGGATCGGTAGATACAAATACTGGCAAGAGACATGCTATGTATGAGCCAGTGCATGGTTCTGCTCCTGACATTGCTGGAAAAGAGCTAGCAAATCCATTAGCTGAACTTCTAAGTTTGTCAATGTTATTTCGGTATTCCTTTGATATGAAACAAGATGCAGATTTAATTGATGAGGCAGTTTCAAGAGCTTTAGATGCTGGACCAAGAACACAAGATATAATGGCTTCAGGAAGAGTGAAAGTTGGGACCAAAGGGATGATGGACTCAGTCATCAACGAGTTAGAGGAATTAACAAAATAAATGTCTTATAATGTTGCGGTTGTAGGTGCTACTGGTGCCGTTGGTCGAGAGATGCTTCAAACATTGTTTGAAAGAAAATTTCCAGTTAAAAATATTTATGCTCTGGCTTCAAGATCTTCTGTAGGTAAAGAAGTTTCTTTTGGTGACGATAAAATATTGAAAGTCGGCGCCGTTGACGATTTTGACTTTAAAAAAGCAGATATAGGTCTTTTCTCAGCTGGCTCAGATATAGCCAAAAAATTTGGTCCTATAGCAGGAGTTAAAGGTTGTATTGTTATTGATAATTCATCTTGTTTTAGGATGGATGACAAAGTTCCACTTATTGTACCTGAAGTTAATCCTGAAGCGATTAATGGTTATAAAAGCAAAAATATAATTGCTAATCCTAATTGTTCAACTATTCAGCTAGTAGTTGCTTTAAAGCCAATTCATGAAAAATATGAAATATCAAGAGTTGTTGTTTCAACATACCAAGCTGTATCAGGAGCTGGAAAACCAGCAATGGATGAATTGTTTAACCAAACAAAGGGTGTGTTTGTTCATGATCAAGCAAAGCCAGAACAATTTACAAAAAAAATTGCCTTTAATGTTATCCCTCATATTGATACATTTATGGATGATGGATTTACAAAAGAAGAATGGAAAATGAGAGTTGAGACTAAAAAAATATTAGACCCTAATATTGATTTGGTAGCTCATTGCGTAAGAGTTCCTGTATTCATTGGTCATAGTGAGGCAGTTTTTATTGAATGCAAAAAACATGTTGATGAAAAAAATGTTAGAAGCTTATTAAGAAATGCTAATGGTGTGACAGTCGTAGATCATAGAGCTGATGAAGGGTATGTAACACCTGAAGAAGTGGCGGGTGAAGATGATGTTTATGTTAGTAGAATTAGAAATGATCCATCAGTTAAAAATGGCATTGCTTTTTGGTGTGTCGGAGATAATTTAAGAAAAGGTGCAGCGCTAAATACAGTCCAGATAGCTGAATTATTAGCAAGCAAGAAACTTAAGGGGGGTGTTCTTTAATGATTTATAATTCATCTTTTCGAAATCATTAATATGGAATATCTATGGATTTTTGCTGCTATCTTTGCGGCAGGATGTCAGACTGCTAGATCGGCTTTTCAAAAAAATATGATACCACTGCTTGGAGATTATGGCGCAGCCTACATAAGATTTTGCTATGCTTTACCTTTTACTTCTTTGATATGGTTTATATGGATCAATATATCTGGAAATTCAATTCCAGATTTATCTTTTTATTCTATTTTTTTGTGTTTTTTGGGATCAATTTTCCAAATTCTTTTTACATATGTTTTAATGAAGGTTTTTTCCCACAAAAGTTTTGCAGCAGGTATAGCTTTTTCTAAAACGGAGGTAATATTGATAGCTTTTTTAGAAGTTATTATACTTAATGTAATTTTTTCATTTCCACTTGTAACAGGTATAACACTTGGTGTTCTATCTGTACTTTTTTTATCTTATGCAAAAAAGGCTGACAACATAATAGATACAATTAAACTCCTTATATCATCAGTTTCTTCTATGGGAACATTAATAGGACTGTTGTCTGGACTTTTACTTGCTGGATCAGTAGTTACTTTCAGGATGTCTATTATTTCTATTGATGGACCCCTTCTTGATAGATCATTGTTTGTTTCATTTATTGCTATAGTTTTTCAGACAATATTAGTTGGAGTATATCTTTTTTTCGTTAAAAGAAATGAATTATTAGCTGTAATTAAATATTGGAAACCTAGTTTGCCTGCTGGATTATGTGGCACAGGTGCAACTTTTGGTTGGTTTGTGGCATTTGGATTAACAACTGCAGCAGAGGTTAGAGCAGTTGGACAAATTGAATTAATATTTTCAATATTGATTTCGTTGTTATTTTTCAGAGAAAGATTAAAGAAAACGGAATTATTTGGTATAATACTCCTAGGCATATCAATTTTAATTATAATTTTTCAAAAAAACTTTTAGTTTTTGAATTTTAAATTGAATTTTAGATAGTTGTTATTACATTTATATCGTAAATAAACTGACGAGTAATCTGATGAGCAGGCAAAGACCACTTTCACCACATCTTCAAATCTATAAACCACAATTGACCTCTATTTTGTCAATTCTTCATAGAGGTACAGGTGTTGTATTATCAATGGGCAGTATTATTTTGGTTTCCTGGATTATAGCATTAACTCTAGGTAGAGATACATATCTCATGTATTCACAAATTATTAATCATTGGTTTAGCCACATCATATTACTTGGTTTTACATTTGGACTTTTCTATCATCTTTCTAATGGCATAAGACATTTGTTTTGGGATGCTGGATATGGTTATAGTTTGAAACAAGCTTACATATCGGGGGGTATTGTTGTTTTCTCATCATTGTTTTTAACAGCGCTAACCTGGTTAATAATCTACATAAAGCTTATATAGATACTTAAATGACAATAATTGGTAACCAAATAGGTTGAATTAATGAAAACTATAAAAACACCAGGAATTACTCACTGGAAATTACAAAGAATATCTGCCATTGCAATGATACCTCTTGTGTTATGGTTTGTAACGTCATTAATGTTAACTATTTTGAAAGGTTATGATAGTTCTATTAATTGGTTGCAGAGTCCATTCAACGCTACAGGATTAATTCTTTTATTTGGTACTCTCTATTTTCATGCGTCATCAGGTTTACAAGTGGTCATCGAGGATTATGTTCATCATGAGGGGTTGAAAATTGCTTCTTTAATACTTATAAAACTATTATCAGTTCTTTTAGGCGTCCTATCAATATTGTGCGTATTAAAGATTTATTTATAATAAAGAAAGTCAATTAATGTCGGATTATGAAATTATAGACCACGAGCATGATGTTGTGGTTGTTGGTGCAGGTGGTGCAGGATTAAGAGCAACACTAGGAATGGTGTCTGGAGGTCTTAAAACAGCTTGTATAACTAAAGTTTTTCCTACGAGAAGCCATACAGTTGCAGCTCAAGGGGGAATTGGTGCCGCATTAAACAATATGGGTGAAAACGATAGCTGGCAATTCCACATGTATGACACAGTTAAGGGTTCTGACTGGCTTGGAGACCAAGATGCAATTGAATATATGTGTAAAGAAGCTATTCCGTCTGTGACGGAATTAGAAAACTTTGGAGTTCCATTTTCTAGAACTGAGGATGGTGAAGTATACCAAAGACCTTTTGGCGGTCATACATTGGACTATGGAAAAAAGATGGCAAGAAGAGCTTGTGCTGCAGCTGATAGAACTGGACATGCTATTTTACATACGCTTTACCAACAATGTTTGAAGTATCAGGCAGAATTTTTCATTGAATATATAGCTTTAGATTTATTGATGGACGATAATGGCAAGTGTGTCGGTGTGTTAGCTCTGTGTATGGATGATGGTAAAATTCATAGGTTTAGAGGTCATCAAACGGTATTAGCAACAGGCGGGTATGGAAGAGTTTATTTTTCTTGTACTTCTGCTCATACCTGTACAGGTGATGGAAATGCTATGGTTTTAAGAGCTGGCTTGCCTCTCCAAGATATGGAATTTGTTCAATTTCATCCTACTGGAGTATACGGTGCAGGTGTCCTTATAACTGAAGGGTCACGTGGTGAAGGCGGTTACCTTACAAATTCTGAAGGTGAAAGGTTTATGGAAAGATATGCTCCAACCGCTAAAGACCTTGCTAGTAGAGATGTAGTTTCTAGATCAATGACGATCGAAATAAATGAAGGAAGAGGAGTAGGGGCTAATAAAGACCACATATTCATGCATTTAGAGCATATTGATCCTGCTACTTTACATATGAGGCTACCTGGCATAAGCGAGACAGCAAAAATTTTCTGTGGGGTTGATGTGACTAAAGAGCCAATTCCAGTTTTACCAACTGTTCATTATAATATGGGTGGAATACCAACAAATTATAATGGAGAAGTAGTTACAAGAAGAGGCGACGACCAAAACTCTGTAGTTTCTGGCTTAATGGCTATTGGAGAAGCTGCTTGTGTTTCTGTTCACGGAGCTAATAGATTAGGCACTAATTCTTTACTAGACATAGTGGTTTTTGGTAGAGCAGCTGCTCAAAGAGCATTAAAAACAGTTGAAAAAGGTAGCTCTCATGCCCCGCTTCCTAAATATGTTACTGATAAAATCATAGCAAGGCTTGATAAGATTAGATTTTCTAAAGGTGATACTTCTGTTGGTGAGATAAGAAACTCCATGCAGAACGCTATGCAAAAACATGCAGCGGTATTTAGGTCTAACAATTCAATGTCAGAAGGCGTAAAAAAAGTTGATACTATCTCAAAGGGGATAGATAATATAGGTATAAAAGATAGATCAATGATTTTTAACACAGATCTTGTTGAGGCTTTAGAATTAGAAAACTTAATGCAACAGGCAATTGTGACAATGAAATCAGCTGATCAGAGAAAAGAATCAAGGGGTGCACATTCACATGAAGATTTTCCTGAAAGGGATGATAAAAACTGGATGAAACATACAATAATGTGGCTCAATGATAAAAATAAAACTAAGCTAGATTACAGAGATGTACATTTAAATACTTTAACTAATGAAGTTGCAACTGTACCACCTGCTGCCAGAGTTTACTAAGTTATAGGAGAAATAGTTGGCAGAATTTGCACTTCCAAAACACTCTAAAATTGTTAAAGGTAAAGAATATAATCTTGATACTGAAGTCGCAAACCCTAGGAAGGTCAATGTCTACAGATGGTCTCCTGATGATGACGAAAATCCTAGGATTGACACTTACACCATTGACTTAGATCAATGTGGTCCCATGGTTTTAGATGCTCTTATAAAGATAAAACAAGAAATTGATTCTAGCTTAACTTTTAGACGTTCTTGTAGAGAAGGTATATGTGGTTCATGTTCAATGAATATTGATGGAACCAATACACTTGCATGCTTGAAATCAATTGAAGATGTAAAAGGCGATATTAACATATATCCCCTTCCTCATATGGATGTGGTAAAAGATTTGGTTCCAGATTTATCTAAAGCATATGAACAGTTAACATCAGTGAAACCGTGGCTTCAAAGTAAAACTAAGCCTGAAGACGGAAAATCAAGAAAACAATCTCCAGAGCAAAGAGAGAAGATAGACGGGCTTTGGGAATGTGTATTATGTTTTTCTTGTTCTACGTCATGCCCCTCTTACTGGTGGAATGGAGACAAATATCTTGGTCCTGCTGTTTTATTACAAGCATATAGGTGGATAGCAGACAGTAGAGACGAAAACACTGACCAAAGATTGGAAGAGTTAGAAGATTCCTTTAAACTATATCGTTGCCACACAATAATGAATTGTACTAAAACTTGTCCAAAAGGACTAAATCCTGCTAAAGCTATAGGTGAAATTAAAAAACTTCAACTTGAAAGAAAATAATTTTAAAGCTTAACAGTGCGGTTAATGGTTTGGCAATAAAAGAAGAAAAGTCACTTTGTTTAATAGCTTCGGAAAAGTCAATAACTTTTGATGAGGGACAAATTTATGTCTCTAAATATCTTGATGATTTACTTGCCAAGATAAAAAATTTTAAAAAAGATAATATCTTATATAAATTTTTTTCTAAAAAAAAATCTAACGAAATAATAGGCATTTATCTTTATGGTGGTGTAGGTAGAGGTAAATCAATGATGATGGACTTATTTTTCCATCAAGTCCAAATAAAAGATAAGAGACGTCTACACTTTCATGATTTTATGAAAGAAGTTCATCAAAGAATACTTGAAAAAAGAAAAATTGAAAAAAATAAAGATACAGTCCTTTTAGTTGGACAAGATCTAGCTAAAAACGCAAAATTATTATGCTTTGATGAAATGGAGGTTAAAGATATTGCTGATGCAATGATTTTGTCCAGATTATTCGAAGTTATGTTTGAACAGGGTACAATATTAGTTGCGACATCAAACCAACCTCCTGACGGTTTATATACAGATGGATTGCATAGAGACAGAATTTTACCATTTATAAAAAATTTAAAACTTAAAACTAACGTTGTTAAAATTCCAGAGGGTGAAGATTGGAGAAAAAGATCTCTAAGTGACCAAAAATATTGGTTAAATCCCGATAATAAAAAAAACAAAGAAAAAATTAATGAAATTTTTAAAACTTTCTCAAAAGGTTTTAAAATAGTATCTGAAAATCTTGAAGTGTCTGGAAGACAGATAAATATTCCAGAAGTTGCAGCTGGTGTTGCCAGAATCAGTTTTGATGATTTATGTAACAAACCATTAGCTGCTTCCGATTATATTGAAATAGCTCTTAGATATAAAGGTATTATTATTGATAACATTCCAAATTTAAACGATAACCTTCGAAATGAAACTAGAAGATTTATTTGGTTAATAGATGCTCTTTATGATAAAGAATGTTTTCTGATTGCAACAGCTAATGCAGATTTTTCTGAAATATATACAGGTGAACACTGGAAGTTTGAGTTCCAAAGAACGATATCAAGAATAACTGAGATGTCACAACTTTAAGAGTTAATAACTTTTATTCTAACCTTGATACAAATAAAAAAAAAGTCTAAAAGATTAAACAAAAATAATGATTTAAATTAATAGATTAACCCAATTAAATAATTAATAGGAAGTTGACATGCGAAACAAAATAGTCTTGGTAGGTTCAGGTAATATTGGTGGAACTCTTGCACACTTAGCTGCAATTAAAGAGCTTGGAGATGTAACCTTGTTTGATATCGCAGAAGGTATTCCTCAGGGCAAGTCCTTAGATCTTGCTCAATCAGGCCCAGTTGAGAATTTTGATAGTAAAATTATAGGTTCAAATGACTATAAAGATCTTAAGGATAGTGATGTTGTAATAGTTACTGCAGGAGTGGCGAGAAAGCCTGGTATGAGTAGAGATGATCTAGTAGAAATTAACACTAAAGTTATGAAACAAGTTGGTGAAGGGATCAAGGATAATTGCCCAAAAGCATTTGTCATTTGTATAACTAATCCACTTGATGCAATGGTTGGCGTTTTGCAAAGAGCATCTGGTTTGCCAACAAATATGGTAGTCGGAATGGCAGGTGTTTTAGATTCTGCTAGATTTAGGCATTTTCTAGCAGAGGAATTTGACGTGTCTGTTAGTGATGTCACTGCATTTGTACTTGGTGGTCACGGAGATACAATGGTTCCATTAGCAAGATATTCTGCGGTGGCAGGTATTCCCGTGCCAGACTTAGTGAAAATGGGGTGGAGCACTCAGGAAAAAATAGATCAAATTGTCCAAAGAACCCGAGACGGAGGTGCTGAAATAGTTGGATTACTAAAGACAGGTTCTGCCTTTTATGCTCCTGCTTCATCTGCTGTTGAGATGGCTGAATCATATTTAAAAGATAAGAAAAAATTATTACCATGTGCAGCTTATGTTGATGGATACTATAATCTGAATGGATTGTATGTTGGTGTTCCAGTAATTATTGGTAAAAATGGTGTAGAAAGGATTGTTGAAATAAGCTTTAATTCTGACGAAAAAGATATGTTCGATCATTCTGTTTCTGCTGTAAAACAATTAAATGAAGTTGCTTCAAAGTTTGAAGCATCATAAGCTCAGTTTAGAAAGGTTAAAGTTTTGGATATTCATGAACACCAAGCCAAAGAGTTATTAAGACAATATGATATTCCTACACCCTCTGGATACGTTGCATTCACAACTGACGAAGCTGTAAAAGCAGCTGAAAAATTACCAGGCCCAATTTTTGTTGTCAAAGCCCAAATACACGCAGGTGGAAGAGGAAAAGCTGGTGGAGTTAAAGTTGTTAAAAGTTTAGATGAAGTAAAAAATGCAGCTGAAATCATATTAGGAAAAAACTTAATTACTCATCAAACAGGCTCTGAGGGCAAATTAGTGCAGAGGCTCTACATTGAAGATGGATGTGATATAAATGCTGAATATTATTTTTCCATGGTTGTAGACAGAGTCACTAGTAGAGTTTCAATTATAGCATCCACTGAGGGTGGCATGGACATTGAACAAGTGGCAAAAGAAACTCCTGAAAAAATATTATCTTTTAATATAGATCCAACAATTGGCTTTCAACCCTTTCATTCAAGATTAATTGCTAATGAATTTAAATTAAAAGGCTCTAGTTTTAAACAAGCAGGAAAATTTTTTAACCAACTATATAAACTCTTTACTGAAAAAGATGCTAGTTTATTAGAAATTAATCCACTTGTATTAACTTCTGAAAATAGTTTAATTGCCCTTGATGCAAAAATGTCTTTTGATAATAATGCCTTATTCAAGCACTCTGATATAATATCATTAAGAGACGAAACTGAAGAGGATCCCGCTGAAATATTAGCCAGTAAATTTGATTTAGCTTATATAAAACTTGATGGAACAATAGGTTGTTTAGTGAATGGTGCGGGTCTTGCCATGGCAACAATGGATATCATTAAACTTAAAGGTGCGTCCCCAGCAAACTTTTTAGATGTAGGAGGAAGTGCCACTAAAGAAAAAGTTACTGAAGCTTTTAAAATCATTTTATCTGATTCATCTGTGGAAGGTATTTTAGTAAATATTTTTGGAGGTATAATGCGCTGTGATATTATTGCTAGTGGAGTAGTCGCTGCTGCTAAAAAACTCTCATTATCCAAACCGTTAGTTGTAAGATTGGCTGGTACAAATGTAGAAGAAGGAAAACAAATTCTTAGAGATTCTGGGTTAAAAATCATTCCTGCGGATGACCTAGATGATGCTGCAATGAAAATTGTGAGAGCTGTTAAAGGAGATTAACTAGATGTCTGTATTAATAAACAAAGATACAAAAGTTATTTGCCAGGGTTTCACAGGAGGTCAAGGAACTTTTCATTCAGAGCAAGCCATCGCATACGGGACTAGAATGGTTGGAGGTGTTACTCCAGGTAAGGGTGGATCTAAACATTTAAATCTTCCAGTTTTTAATACTGTTCATGAGTGTGTTAAAGAAGTTAATCCTGATGCAACGGTCATATATGTCCCTCCTCCTTTTGCAGCTGACTCAATATTAGAGGCGATAGAATCGAACATACCTCTAATAATATGTATTACAGAAGGTATACCAGTCCAAGACATGATCAAAGTTAAGCAATTTTTGAACCAGTCAAATTCTAGACTTATAGGCCCTAACTGCCCAGGCGTAATCACTCCTGGTCAGTGTAAAATTGGAATTATGCCAGGACATATTCATACTCCGGGTAAAATAGGAATTGTTTCTAGATCTGGGACATTAACTTATGAGGCTGTTGCGCAAACAACGGCGGCTAGTTTAGGTCAATCAACATGTATTGGCATTGGTGGCGATCCAATTAATGGAACAAATTTCATAGATTGCTTAGATATGTTTCTTAATGACGAGCAAACAGAGGCAATATTGATGATTGGTGAAATTGGTGGTAATGCTGAAGAAGAAGCAGCAAATTTCTATAAAAATCATAAAATTAAAAAACCAATTGCAGGTTTTATTGCAGGAAAAACTGCTCCTCCGGGAAGGACAATGGGCCATGCTGGCGCAATAGTTAGTGGTGGAAGTGGAGGTGCAGATGCGAAAGTTAAAGTAATGAGTGACTGTGGTTTTATCATGTCAGAATCACCATCTGGTTTGGGTGAAGCTGTTGTAAAAGCAATGGAAGAATGGAAATAACTTGATTTAATTGTTAAGTTTTTGTTTATTGTATTTGAAGCATATTACACTTTAAAAGGACTATAAACCATGAACGACCAAAGCTCTGATCAAAGCTTTCTTTCTGGTGCCAATGCTACCTTCATAAATGATTTGTACAAAGAATGGAAAGAAAACTCAAATTCAGTTCCAAAGGAATGGGATTTGTGGTTTAAAACAAACGCAGACGACAAATTATTAGATGAAGGACCTAGTTGGGCAAAAAAAAATACTAAGGTTATTGGAGCCGTTGATACTGTTGAGAGTGTAAAAGCAGTTGCTCGAGGAATAGCAGGAAAAGGAAATTTATCTGCTACAGATTTAAGAGCGGCAACAACTGACTCTATTAGAGCCATTATGCTTATTAGAGCATACAGGATAAATGGACATCTTTTAGCTAACTTAGATCCCCTCAATTTACAAGAACAGAATATTCATCCTGAACTAGATCCTAAGACCTATGGATTTACTGATGATGACTGGGATAGACCTATATTTATAGACTATGTCCTTGGTATGGAGTCAGCCACTCTTAGACAAATTATGGAAATAGTTAAAGAAACCTATTGTGGATCCATAGGAATTGAATTTATGCATGTTCAGGATCCAGCTCAAAAAGCATGGATACAAGAAAGAATTGAGTCTATTCGTAATGCTACTGAATTTACTAAAAGAGGTAAAAAGGCTATTTACGAACGTTTAGTTGGTGCAGAAACATTCGAACAATTTCTTCATAAAAAATATGCAGGAACTAAAAGGTTTGGGCTAGATGGTTCCGAGTCAGTGGTACCAGCAATAGAGCAAATATTGAAACGCGGCAGTCAATTAGGAATGAAAGAAGTTGTCATAGCTATGGCTCACAGAGGAAGACTAAACCTTTTATACAATATTTTAAACAAACCTTTTCGAGCGATTATTTCTGAATTTTTAGGTAACCAGGCAAATCCAGAAGATGCTGGAGGTTCTGGAGACGTTAAATATCATATGGGTGCTTCAGCTGATAGAGAGTTTGATGGAAAAACAGTTCACCTGTCTTTGCAAGCCAACCCTTCACATCTAGAAGTTGTTGCTCCAGTTGTAATAGGTAGAGTAAGAGCAAAACAAAATCAACATAATGATACTAATGATAGACTGTCTGTATTAGGAATTGTTCTGCACGGTGATGCTGCATTTGCAGGTCAAGGTATAGTCGCTGAAACTTTTGATTTTTCTGGACTTAGAGGATACAGGACTGGAGGGACAATACATATAGTTGTAAATAATCAAATTGGATTCACTACTAGCCCTAATTATTCTCGCTCAAGTCCTTATTGTACTGATGTAGCAAAAATGGTAATGGCTCCTATAATGCATATTAATGGAGATGATCCAGAAGCTGTTGTTCATGCTTCTAGAATTGCAACTGAATTCAGGCAGAAATTTGCATGTGACGTAGTGTTGGATATTATAAGTTATAGACGCTATGGACACAATGAGGGTGATGAGCCAGCATTTACTCAACCATTAATGTATAAAACAATAGGCTCTCACGATAGTATAAGTAAAATTTATGCTCAAAAGCTTATTAATCAGGGAATAATAAGTCAAAAGGATGCCAAAGACGAAGTCGATAACCATAATAAATTTTTAGAAAAAGAATTTATAGCTGGATCAAGTTACAAACCCAATAAGGCTGACTGGTTAGAAGGGCAATGGTCAAACCTTAGAACTGCTCATGGTGACGCAAGAAGAGGTGAGACTTCTGTTTCAACAGAAATGCTAAAAGAAATTGGAAAGGCAATTACCACTGTTCCTGAAGGCTTTCATATCAATAAAAAATTATTAAGAGTTATTGATGCTAGGAAAAAAGCTATTGAGAGTGGACAAGGAATTGACTGGTCTACTGCAGAACATCTAGCGTTTGGCTCACTGCTTTTAGAGGGTCATCCAGTAAGACTGTCGGGTCAGGATAGTCGTAGAGGAACTTTTTCTCAAAGACACTCTGTCTTTATAGATCAAATTTCTGAAAATAGATACACCCCACTAAATAACATAAAAGATAAACAAGAAACATTTGAAGTAATTGATTCACCTTTGTCAGAAGCTTCCGTCCTCGGATTTGAATACGGTTTTTCTTTAACTGAACCAACTGCCTTAGTCATGTGGGAGGCACAATTTGGGGATTTTGCCAACGGTGCTCAAGTAATAGTTGACCAATTTATCTCAAGCGGTGAAGCAAAATGGTTGAGAATGTCAGGTTTGGTTATGCTTTTACCACATGGATACGAAGGTCAAGGACCGGAACACTCATCAGCCAGATTAGAAAGATATTTGCAGCTCTGTGGTGAAGATAATATGCAGGTATTAAATTGTAGCACACCTGCAAACTATTTTCATGCGTTGCGAAGGCAACTAAAACGAGATTTTCGAAAACCTCTAATAATAATGACCCCAAAGAGTTTATTAAGACATAAAATGTGTGTATCTAGTTTGTCAGACATGTCAGAGCAAACTGCTTTTAGAAGAGTAATTAGAGACCCAAATATAGAGCTTAAAGACAGTGAAATAAAAAGAGTAGTAATTTGTTCAGGTAAAGTCTTTTATAATTTATTAGAAGAAAGAGACAAAAGAAAAATTAATAATATTCGAATACTTAGACTAGAACAAATTTATCCTTTTCCTTCGAAAACATTAAAAGAAATGTTGTCAAAATCACCGAATGCTGAAGTTGTCTGGTGTCAAGAAGAGCCTAAAAATATGGGTGCATGGTTTTTTGTAGACAGAAGAATTGAACAAGTTCTAATTGACATTAAAGCAAAATTCTCAAGGCCAATTTATGCTGGAAGATCAGAAGCTGCTTCTCCTGCAACAGGATCTTTTTCTAGACACAACAAAGAGCAAAATGATTTAGTTAGTGATGCTCTTCAATTTACCGCAAAGAAAGCTAGCAGACATGCAGCAGAGTAAATCATTTAATGAGCAATAAAAATACCCAAAAGCTTGCAATGCCTTCTGCAGCAAAGTTAATTGAAGAAAAAAAATTAGATATTAATACTATAAGTGGTACAGGTGTTGATGGTAGAGTAACAAAAGGGGATGTCCTTCTTCACTTAAACTTAATAAATAATACTAAATTAAATGAAAAAGTTTCTAATCCCAATAATAATATTCTTAAAGGAAAGGAAAATTGTATGGATGTCTTAGTTCCAGTTTTAGGGGAGTCTGTTGTTGAGGCAACTGTATCTAAGTGGATAAAAAAACAAGGTGACTATGTTGAAGTAGATGACCCGATAGTAGAATTAGAAACAGATAAGGTAACATTAGAAGTTCCTGCTTCTACTTCAGGAATACTAGAAAACACCGTTGTTTCAGAGGGAGATACAGTGGAAGTTGGAGCTTTGTTAGGAACAATAATTGCTGGAGCAAAGCAGGATAAAAAAGAAGAAGTTTTTGAGGAAGTTAAAGTTAAAGATGTAGAAAAAGAAACACCAACTACGAACAAACTTGAAACCAAATCTAGTGACCAAGTAATTAAAAACACTCGAAATGAAGATAATGCTAATCTTGAAGAGAGAATTCCGATGTCTCGTCTTCGTCAAGCTATTGCTAGGAGATTAAAAGAAGCCCAGAACACCGCGGCAATGTTAACAACATATAATGAAGTTGACATGTCAGCGCTAATAGAAATGCGAAAAAATTATCAAGAGAGTTTTGAAAAGAAGAATGGTGTTAGACTCGGATATATGAGTTTTTTTGTTAAAGCTTCAATTGACGCTTTAAATCAATTCCCAGCCGTTAATGCAGAAATAGATGGTAATGATATTATTTATAAGAATTATTATAATATAGGTGTGGCTGTAGGAACATCTCAAGGTTTGGTTGTTCCTGTTCTAAAAAATGCAGACAAAATGTCCTTTGGTGAGACTGAAGCAACAATTGCTGAGTTTGGTCAAAAAGCTAAAGAAGGTAATTTAGCAATGTCTGATATGGCTGGTGGTACTTTTACTATTTCAAATGGTGGGGTTTACGGATCATTAATGTCTTCACCAATTTTAAATCCACCCCAATCAGGTATTTTAGGAATGCACAAAATTCAAAAAAGACCAGTGGCAATAGGAGATAACATCGAGATTAGGCCAATGATGTACCTGGCACTTTCATATGATCATAGAATAATTGACGGACGAGAAGCAGTATCCTTTCTAGTTAGGATTAAAGAGATAATAGAAGAACCGAGACGTCTTGTTGTAGGCGCTTAATATAAATTGAAGGTGTTAAATGTCTGATAAAAATTTTGATCTTGTTGTAATTGGCTCAGGTCCTGGAGGCTATGTTGCTGCTATAGTTGCAGCTCAAAAAGGTATGAAAGTAGCATGTATAGAAAAACGAAAAACTCTAGGTGGTACTTGTTTGAATGTAGGATGTATCCCATCTAAAGCATTGTTACACGCTTCAGAACAATATGAAAATTCAATCAAATCTAGTGGAAATGAGGAATGGGGCATTAGATATAAAGATGTAAGCCTTGACTTACCAAAATTACTTAAAAAGAAACTAGGTATCGTAGACGAGCTTACAAAAGGAATAGATTTCCTGTTCAAAAAAAATAAGGTTTTTAAATATATTGGGACTGCAAAAATTATATCTCCAAATGAGATTGAAGTTATGAATGACGAAAAAATTGAAATAATCAATGCAGAAAAAATAATTATTGCAACAGGATCTGAACCTGCAAATCTTCCTAATATAGATGTAGATGAGAAGAAGATTGTAACATCAACAGGTGCTTTAGAGTTGGATAAGGTTCCTCAAAAGATGGTTGTCATTGGTGCTGGAATAATTGGTCTCGAAATGGGTACTGTATGGAGAAGGCTGGGAGCAGAAGTCGAGGTAGTAGAATATCTACCCAGAATTTTACCCGGGATTGATGACGAAATAGCTAATAATTTTATGAAAATACTTCAAAAACAAGGAGTAAAATTCAGACTGGGCAGTTCGGTTGAAAAAGCATTGATAGATAAAGATAGAGTATCACTTACAATTAAAGATGTTAATAATAACAATATTAGCGATTTAATTGCCGATGTCGCATTAGTATCTGTTGGGAGAAAACCAAATACTAATGGCTTAGGTTTAGATAAATTAAATTTGAAAATAGACGAACATGGTTTTATAGAAACAAACGAAAATTTTCAAACTTCAATTTCAAATATTTATGCAATTGGAGATGTGATCAAGGGTCCAATGTTAGCTCACAAAGCTGAAGAAGATGGTGTAGCTGCCGTTGAGATAATGAATGGTGAAGCAGGTCATGTTGACTACAATCTTGTTCCAGGAATTATATATACTGCACCTGAAGTGGCAGTAATTGGTAAAACAGAAGAAGAATTAAAAGCAGCTGGAATTTCTTATAATAAAGGGACATTTCCATTAATGGCAAATAGTAGAGCCAAAGCTATTAGTCATACTGATGGTATGGTGAAGATACTTTCTGACAAATCCACAGATAAAATATTGGGGGCTCACATGATTGGTCATGAGGCAGGAACTGTAATTCATGAATTATCCATTGCTATGGGATTTGGTGCATCATCAGAGGATGTAGCTAGAATATGTCACGGCCATCCTACTGTTAACGAGGCAATTAAAGAAGCTGCATTAGCAACCTACTCTAAAGCAATACATTTTTAACTGGCACTCATCTTACTAAAAAAAACCAATATTATTACTCCGAGAATTATTAGTAAAAGTCCTAAAATAGCTAACATATCTGGTATCTCTTTATATTTTAAGGCGCCTAAAATTGTAATTGCAGAAATACCTATGCCTGCCCAAATTGAATATGTAATGGCGATAGGAATAGTTTTCATTGCTAGCATCATGAAATAGAAAGCTGTCCCATAACCTATTACAACATAGGTTGTGGGTAAAAACTCTGTAAAATTGTTGGTACTTTTGAGATAAGTAGTGGCTATTACCTCACCAACAATAGCTATAAAAAGGTATAAGTATCCCATTTTTATCCTTATTTTTACTTTAGTTTGTACAATTTGGCTTTTTTAATTACAATATAAAAAAATTATTTTATAGCTGTAAAAAATGGATGAAATTCAACATAGAGAAAATTACTTATCAAACAACAACTATATTGAAGAAAGAAAAGATTTAGCTGCTGCATTTAGATGGGCCGAAAGATGTAATTTGCACGAAGCTGTAGCAAACCATTTTAGTCTTGCGGTAAATTCTGATGGTACTGAATTTCTAATGAACCCCAATATGTGGCATTTTTCAAGAATTAGGGCATCTGATTTGCTATTATTAGATGTAGATGACAAGTCAGTACTTTCAAATAAAAATCCACCTGATGCCACAGCATGGGGATTACATGGGGCAATTCATAAATTATGTACACACGCAAAATGTATAATGCATGTTCATTCGATATACGCAACCACTTTAGCTTCTTTACAAGACTGTATTTTACCTCCAATAAATCAAGTTGCGTCTATGTTTTTTAACAGACAGGTAGCAGATAAAAATTATGGAGGCTTGGCTTTTGAAGAAGAAGGTAAAAGATGTGCAAATTTACTTTCCGACCCCAAAAAACATACTTTTATAATGGGCAATCACGGAATATTAATCTTTGGACAAAATGTTGCAGAGACTTTTAATAGATTATTTTATTTTGAAAGAGCGGCTAAAATGTACATTAAAGCTCTTCAGACAGGGAAAAAATTAAGTATATTAGATGACGTTGTAGCTGAAAAAACTGCTCAAGAATTAGAAAGTGAAGAATATCCAAATCCTGCAGGTACAGCGTTTTTAAGAGAAATAAAGTTTATTTTAGACCAAGAAAACTCAGATTATGATCACTAATTATCAATTATGATATAAAATCCAAAAATATCTTCATATTATAAATTTTCAGAAATAAATGAAATTTTTTTTTATATATAAAAATATAATTTTTACCCTTGAAAAAACATTTCAAATTACCAATTTACATTATTAATTAATAATAATCAGGGTAATTCTATGACTAATATGAATAATAAATTCGAAGCTGATACGGGTAAAATCTTAGACATTGTCATCAATTCATTATATTCAGAAAGAGAAATTTTTTTACGTGAGTTGATTTCAAACTCTTCAGATGCGCTAGACAAAAGAAAATACCTTGGTTTAACAGATAAAAAAATTGCTGATTCATCAGAGACAGCTGAAATAGTTATCGAAGTTAATAATAAAGAAAAAACTCTAACAATTTCTGATAATGGTATCGGAATGAATGAAGAAGATCTTAAGTCATCTTTGGGAACTATAGCTAGATCAGGAACAAAAGCCTTTTTAGAACAAATTTCTAAAAACACTAAAGATAAACAAGCTGACATGTCAATGATTGGTCAATTTGGTGTTGGCTTTTACGCATCTTTTATGGTGGCTGATAGTGTTGAAGTTTTATCAAGAAAAGTTGGTGATAGTGAAGCTTGGAAATGGTCTTCTGATGGTAAAAATGGTTTTAATTTAGAAAAGTCGGAGAAAGAAAAATCTGGTACATCCATTTTATTAAGATTAAAAAAAGATGCTAAAGAATTTTTAGATGAAACTAGACTTCAATTTGTCGTAAGAAAATATTCTGATCACATTTCTTATCCTGTCAAATTAAATCAAATAGATAAAAAAGACGCTGAGCTTAAAACATTAAATGAAGCCTCTGCCCTTTGGACTCGTCCTTCTAAAGAAATCAAAGACGAACAATATCAAGAATTTTTCTCTCACATAGGTGCAGGTTTTGGAAAGCCACTCTTAACAATGCATAATAATACAGAAGGTACAATAAGTTATACAAATCTTATATGCATACCTTCTACTAGACCTTTTGATTTATTTAATCCTGATAGAAAGTCATCTTTAAAACTATATATCAATAGAGTTTTCATAACTGATAAATGTGACGCATTAATCCCTAGTTATCTTAGATTTATTAAGGGTCTAGTTGATACACAAGATATAGATTTGAATGTAAGTAGAGAAATGCTTCAAAACAATCCAGCGGTTGCCAAAATTAGCAAATCTTTAGTAGGTAAAATTTTAAGAGAACTTAAAAAAGTAAGTGAAAAAGATTTGGATGGTTATAAGAATTTCTGGAAGGAATATGGAGCTGTTCTAAAAGAAGGTTTATATGAGGACGCCGAAAGAAAGGAAGCATTATTAGATTTGTGTAGATTTACGACTAATGAGAGTGAAGACCCAATTTCATTGTCACAATATTTAGAAAAAATGCCAGAAAATCAAAAAGATATTTACTACATCTCAGCAGAGACAAGCGCCCAAGCTCTAGCTAGTCCACATTTAGAAGGTTTTAAATCAAAGAATGTACCTGTGTTGATAATGACTGATGCTATTGATCAATTCTGGTTGCCAATGGTCGGCTCCTTTAAAGAAAATAAGTTTACTTCAATTACACAAGGAAAAATCAACCTAGACGAATTAGATGAAAAAAGTAAAAATAAAGATAAAGACAAAAAAGAAAATAAAGAAAAACAAGATAAAGAATTTGTTGATCTGATTGCTCAGTTAAAGGTTGTATTAGGGGATCAAGTAAAAGACATAAGATTATCCTCAAAATTGACAGATAGTCCAGTTTGTTTGGTTGCTGATGAGGGTGATATGGACATAGCTATGGAACATTTGATGGCCCAAAGAGACTCTAACTATAAAGGAGCTCCAAGAATACTAGAAATTAATGGAGACCATTCTCTAATAAAAAACATGAAATCACTCTTAAGTAAAAAAGATAATAATGAATTAGTAAGTGATGCAGGAACACTTTTATTCGAACAAGCAAGACTAATGGAAGGTAAAATGCCTGCTGATCCAGCCCAATTTAGCAAAATAATGAATCAATTTTTATTAAAAGCTATTCCAAATTAATCAATGTTTATTCTTTATTAAAAAATAAATACCGGCAACGATTAGCAATAAAAACCCTATAAACACGTTAATCCTCAGTGTTTCATCAACTGGGGTTTGTGTGATTATCCAAGATAGATTCATTAATCCTAAAGGTGCAGTACCAATGCATGTTACTAATATGCCAAAGTTATTTCCTCTCGAGGAAGTTGATGCTTGATAAACAAGGGCCCCCTGCATCGTACTAAAACCCGATAAAAATATACCTCCAAATGTTAAGCTTACAAAAGCTATTAATAGGCTAGGAGAGTAAGAAAATATAAACATACCTAAAAAGAAACCTCCAACTCCCGTAATAAAAATCAAAGAAAGATTTTTTTGAGGTGAGATATTACCAATAAGTAAGGCTCCTATTAGAGCTCCCAAACCTTCTGAGGAAGCTAAAATTCCAATATTAACTTCAGACAACATTAGCTTTTCGCGTCCTAAAACTGGTATTAACGAAACTAAGGGAAAACCAAAAATGTTAAAGATGAGAGTTATAACTAGAACGAACCTTAAACTAACTAAATTATATGCTTTTTTGCCAGTTTTTAAAATTTCACTAAGAAGACCATGTGCCCAATGCTCTTTGATAATTGGTGTAAGCTCTTGTTTCAAATTTTTTTTAAAATTTTTACTATTTTTTTCAAAAATTACTATCAATATTAGTGCTAAAATATACATAGCCAATTGAAGGCTAAAAATTCCAGTGAGACCGACAAAAGCGTAAAGGGAACCAGCAAAAAGAGGGCCTATTAGTCTTGTGGCGTTATTTGAGAGAGTTTCCATAGCCAGTGAAGTACTTAAAAGATTTTTTTTAATATTATCGGCTAACACACGTCTTCTGACAGCAAGATCTACAACCCAGGTAATTCCATTTATAAAAGCAAGAATAAATGCAAAAATTACACTAAAGTGATTAGTAAAAACTAATATTACACTTATGAGCGTGAAAATATTTGAAAAAGAATAAATTACTTTAATTAATAATAGTGGAGATATTCTTTCAGAAATAGTGCCTATTATTATACCGAACAAACTCATTGGCAACATTCTGGCTGCAAAAATTATTGTAACCAAATATGGGAGACCTAACTCTTGAAGTGCATATAAGCTTAAAGCTAAAAATTCCATAGCTCGTGCTATGCCTGTCATGCACCCGGCACCCCATAGAACTCTAAAATCAGGATTTTTAAAGCACTCTCTAATCATAAAATTCGCTAAGAAATTTTCTGATGAACTTCAACTACATTTCCTTCTGGATCTTGAAAAAAAACCTGATGCCATTCTTTAGCAAAAGTGGTACCGTAATCAGAGAATGGAATTTTTTCTCTTTTTAAAATTTTTATAAATGTTTCAATGTCGTCAGTTCTAAACGCTATATGTCCTTTATCAACGGGATTAATTGTGTGATTATTTTTAAAGGCAACATTTAGGTCTCTTTCTGCGAGATGCATTTCTATTTTACCCTCAGTTACAAAATTTATTTTTCCACTATACCCACTGTTGTCAGTTTCTTCTGTTCTAGGAAAGTTTTCTAATGGAATACCTTTCATATTTAAAATTTTTTTATAAAATTTGTCCATCTTATCCACATCCTTAGATACAAAGTTAATATGGTGAAATTCCAACTTCATTCATAATCTCCAAAGTATTAATTGATTTTACTGATTATAATATGCAATTAATTAATAAAAATTAGCTAGTAATATTAAAATAAATTAATATATATATACTTCAACAAAAATAGTTTAATGAGGATCAAAAATGCCAGACACTACCATCCAAGTAGAAAAAGCTGATAGCAATGATGCTATGATTAAAGATGTTAGAGAATCTGTAGCAAAACTCTGTGGAGATTACCCGGGTGAATATTGGCGAAAACTTGACAGAGAACAGGCCTACCCAACAGAATTTGTTAAGGCATTAACTGATGCTGGTTTTTTAGGTGCTCTTATACCTGAAGAGTATGGAGGTGTTGGCTTAGGTATGGTAGCTGCATCTGTGATTTTGGAAGAAATTCATCACCAAGGATGTAATGCTGCAGCCTGTCATGCACAAATGTACACAATGGGGACTGTTCTTAGACACGGGTCACCTGAACAAAAACAAGAATACTTGCCAAAAATTGCAGACGGTTCTCTCAGATTACAAGCCTTTGGTGTAACAGAGCCAACAAGTGGCACGGATACAACAAGTTTGCGTACTGTTGCTGTTCGTGATGGAGACGATTTTGTAATTAATGGTCAAAAAATTTGGACAAGTAGAGCTGAACACTCGGATTTGATGTTGTTATTAGCAAGAACAACCCCTTTAAATCAAGTTAAAAAGAAAACAGAAGGTTTATCAGTTTTCCTTTTGGATATGAGAAAAGCTAAAGGTAATGGACTTACAATTAGGCCAATTAGGACAATGATGAACCACTCTACTACTGAAGTGTTTTTTGATAATTTAAGAATACCAGCTTCAAATCTTATTGGTGAAGAAAACAAAGGCTTTAGATATATTTTATCTGGAATGAACGCAGAAAGAATTTTAATAGCTGCAGAGTGTATTGGTGATGCCAAATGGTTTACTCATAAATCGACAAGTTATGCTAATGACAGAAATATTTTTGGAAGAGCAATTGGACAAAATCAAGGTATTCAGTTTCCAATTGCAAGAGCTTATGCGCAAATGAAAGCAGCAGAACTAATGGTCTATCATGCAGCAAGACTCTATGAAGCTGGGAAGCCTATAGGTGAAGAGGCTAACACAGCTAAGCTGCTTGCTGCGGACGCATCGTGGGCAGCTGCTGAAGCGTGTGTGCAAACTCACGGAGGATTTGGCTTCGCAGAGGAATATGACGTAGAAAGAAAGTTTAGAGAAGCTAGGTTGTATCAAGTAGCTCCAATATCAACAAATTTAATTTTATCATATTTAGCTGAGCATGTATTAGGAATGCCGAGATCTTATTAAGATTTTTTATCTTTTATGACAAGATCTTGAAGTTTCCATCTCAAAATATCGCTAGTAATTATGTTTGCTAGAAACTCATAATCCCTAGTTTTTTGATTGATTTCATTGGCTAATTTTTTTGATTTACTATCATTTGACATTGCACTAATTAACACCCAACTCTCTCCACTTTCATCAGAATTAATTGAAGAAATTGTTATGACTAATCCGTCTTTAATTTTAAATGACAATTTAGGTAAGTTTTCTGGATATTTTTTTAAAGCTTTTTTAACATCATAAAAATAAAAGCTATTGATTATATCTCTTGCATCACTTAGTTGTGTATCATCAATATCAAATTTTACATTTTCAGGGATTGTTAGATTTAATTTGTCGTCTTTAGATACAATTTCAATTATCCCATTTTTATTATTTAAGCTAACTTTCTGAACATCATTTTTTTTAATAGATAAAAGTAAACTTTCAAACCAATCTGACTTTGTTGTGGGCATTCTAATTGCGCCTTTAAGAAGATAAGTCTGATCCTCACTTGGAAATCTTGCAAATTGACCTCCACTTATTCCACCTACACTTCTATCTACCATCCCAAAAAGGACTGACGAGTAAATTGTTCCATCTTCTTTTTTTAATGTAATTTTTGTTCCATAACCATCGTCTTCATCTTCACTTTTATTTTGTTCTGGGAGGAGTAAGTTCAGTTGAGCGTGTCTAAAAGGATCATTGGTTTTTAATTCTTCAATTCTTAATAACGATAAACTAGTTATTAAATTTTCCCAC
>QBXO01000017.1 GCA_003284565.1 SAR116 cluster bacterium AG-321-K23 | reverse complement strand
TTTAGCATCTCCACAATGAAAATGATTTGTTTTATAAGTTCTATTTTTAGCGTTGGGATCAATATCAATTTGCACTAAATTTTCTGGTAAATCTAGTGACATATCTCTGGTCTCATGACCTCTTAATCTACTCCCTACTACAATCATTAAATCCAATGTTTTATAAAATTCTTCCATTAAGGGTACAGCATTGAAGGCTCCCAAACACATTTTATTTGTTTCTGAAACCACACCCCTACCTTGAGTGCTTGTTACAACTGCAAACCCCATTTTAATGAAAAGATTAATTTCTTTAGTTGCGAACTTAGCTCCATTTCCTACCCATATAATTTTTCTTTTAGAAGATTTTATATAATTTTCTATTTTATCTAGTGATTTTGTATCACCTAATTCACCACTCATATCAGGTAAATTAAACGTATCCAGCAAAAAAGGCCTTTTAATTTTTTTTCTTTGAATGTCTATAGGTATTTCGATTGAAACTGGTCCTTTTGGAGGTGTAAGAGCTACCTTGCATGCGTAGATTAATTTTTCTAAAGCCTCATTTTCGTCATCAATTCTAATAGCCTCCTTGGAAATTGAATTAAGCATACCTAGTTGATTAGGAACATCATGGACTGTACCTTGATTTTTATCTAAATTTTCTGTTGCAGTTTGACCCGTAATGTGAAGGACAGATGAACCTGCAAAACGAGCTTCTACGATTGCACCCGCAACATTTGCTGCACCAGGTCCCGTGCTTGTAAACACTACGCCAAGTCCATTACTAGCCCTAGCATAACCGTCAGCCATATGACCAGCTCCCATTTCACCTCTTGCAGGTATCATTCTAATATGATTTCTTCTACCAATTGCATCTAGCATCGGAATATTATGAACTGAGACAACACCGAAAACATCCTTAATATCTATTTGGTGCAGAAACTCAGAAACCAGATCTCCTACATAGTAGTCTTTCATGAAATCCCCCATTTTGACTAACCTTATCAAAAAACATATATTAATTTTTTTAATTATTAAATTTAAATCAATGATTATATTTTAAGATGAAAAGTTTAGTAGAAGCAAAAACAGTAAAAAGTTGGATTTCTGATGATAAAGAGCTTGCATTCATTGACGTAAGAGAGACGTCTCAACATAGTGCTGGTCACCCTTTTTTTTCTATTTCAATTCCATATAGTGAATTTGAAATAAATGTTGAAAAGCTAATACCCAACAAAAAAGTACGCATAGTGTTATTTGATAATAACAACGGTGTATCAGAAATAATTTACAAACAGGCAAAAAATTTAAAATATATAAATATTTTTATTTTAAAGAACGGGGTTGAAGGATGGATAAAGTCCAAGTTTCGTTTATTTGATGGAATTAATGTACCTAGTAAAAGTTTTGGTGAATTGATTGAAAAGAAATTTAACACGCCATCTATAACAGCGTCTCAGTTATCAAAAAAACAAAAAGAAAAAAAAGATATTGTTATATTAGACGGCAGACCATTCGATGAATATAATAAGATGAGTATACCAGGAAGTGTTTGTTGTCCAAACGCTGAAATACCTTACAGAATTTCTGAATTAATAAAAAGTTCAGATACTGAAATTATAATTAATTGCGCTGGTAGAACTAGATCAATTATAGGCACTCAAGCACTGATAAATTTTGGTATAGAAAATAAAGTTTATGCGCTAGAAAATGGAACACAAGGTTGGTTTTTAAATAATTTTAAGTTAGATAATGGAAAAACAAAATTTTTAGATAAAACACCTAGTAATGAAAAAATTAATGAACTTCGAAATAAGGTTGTAAATTTATTAGAAAATAATGTTGAGATCATTGACTTTAATCAAGCTCAGAAACTCATTGATGATAAGAATATCACTACATATATTTTTGATGTCAGAACAAACTCAGTTAAAAAAAATGAATTATCTAAATTAAGAAACGTACCTGGTGGTCAATTAATTCAAGCTACTGACAAATATATAGGTGTATTAAAATCACATATAATTTTATTTGATGATGGTGATCTAGTAAGAGCCGGTATGTCAGCATTATGGTTAAAAAAAATGAACTATCATTGTTATGTTGTTAATGAAAGCCCTGAAAAAATCAAAAATTTAAATCTCAGACATGAAGTAAATTTTAAAACCAAACCTATAAACTTAATTAAATTAGATCATTTAAAAAATTTAGAAAATATACATATCTTTGACGTTCGAAACAGCGTTGATTATTGCAATAAAAGAATAAAAGGTTCCATTTGGACTAATAGATTGATAATTAAAAAAAATCTGAAGCAATATATAAAATCTATTATTCTAATTGCTGATGATTTACCTAAAGCAAGTCTAATTGTAAGTGATATAAAAGAAAAAGATCATAAGTCTGTTGTTCAAGTTTGTCATTGGAATGAAACAGACGTTGAACATTATTTTGATTATATTGATCGAACGAAAGTTGAGTTGGATGAAAAATTCATTGATTTTAATTTTCATACACACCTTCGCCATCATGGAAACAAAGAACACGCCAAAAATTACTTAAAATGGGAGACGAATTTAATTAAAAAAATGGATGAAGAAGAAAGAGATTTTTTTAGGTAATGACTTTAATTTTAGATCTTTTTATATTATCTAGATTTGCGCCCTCAATCCTTAATAATTTTACGGGATGCTTTCTAACTGGTGAATGGACATGTCCAACATCATAAAAGTTTACATCACCAGCTTTCATAGTATATGTTTTTTTTGGCCTAACATTTACGAAATCATCTAAACTATTATTTTCAACAATTTCCCAATCAGTCATTTCTGTTTCACCAGAGGCTTGTCCATAAATTGCCCAGCTAGACCCGTGGTCATGAGGGTCACCTATTGCTTCATTGTCATGAACATGACCACAAACACAAAAACCTGTGTCTTTATCTTCATAAAGCACTTGCCTAGGTAATTCACCATTAGCTCTATCAGGAAGATTATCAGTTATAAAATTTTGATCCATAAGAGCTTTTTCGACAAAATAACAAATTTTATCTGAACCATCTGGCATTTTTTCATTATTTATAATTTCTTTAATATCTTGAACTAAATCTTCTAAAATGTAGGGCAATAGTTCCTCCAATATTAGTTTACAAGTATTTTATATTTTTATTTTCCCCATCTTAAAGCGATTGGATCATATTTCTTAACTAATTTGATTAAGCCTGCTTTAGTTTGTTCTTCTAAAGTTGGAATTGGATGTCTACAAAAATCTGAATTAATGACACCCCCTTCTTTCATAATTACCTTTGTTGCTCTAAATCCACATTGCCTATTTTCATAATTAATTATAGGTAGTATATTATTATATCTATCTTCAGATTTATCAATTTCTCCGGCTAAATAGTCTAAAACAACTGGCCTGATTAAGTCTGGAATCATTGCTGAACTCATATTGCCAGTTGCACCAGCTTCTAAATCAGCAAACAATGTTATTCCTTCTTCACCGTCAAATGGTCCTTCAATAAAATCTCCACCTTCAACTACAAGTTTTCGTAATTTAGAGGCTGCTTGCGCACACTCAATTTTAAAACATTTAACTGTTTCTATTTCCTTAGCCATCTTAATTAAAAGAGGCACGGGCAAATTAACTCCTGATAATGGTGCGTCCTGAACCATAATAGTTACTCCTACCTCCCCAACTTTTGCGAATTGCTCAAATGTTTGTTGGGACGTTCCTCTCATTAGGGCACCATGATATGGTGGCATCATCATAAGCATTTCACCACCAAGTTCTTTTACTAATTTAGCTCGCGAAAGTGCAATATCTGTTGAGAAATGGCTTACAGTTGTGATTACAGGAACTCTGCCAGAAACGTGTTCAATACATAATCTAGTTAAAGTCTCCCTTTCTTCGTCAGATAACAAAAACTGCTCAGAATAATTTGCTAAAATACAAATACCATCAACATTTTGGTCCACCATGCAATCTAAAACTCTTTTCATGCCTTCTGTGTCTAGATCACCATTATTTTTAAATGGTGTTGGAGCCACTGGCCAGCAACCCTGGAATTTATTATTTACCATTTTGAACCCTTATATTTTTATTTATGATAATTAAATATTTTTATTTTGCCAAGTATCTATGGTAACCCCTTCTTCTCTTAACTTATTTTTTTGAATTTTACCTGTTTGGGTTTTGGGGAACTCTTTCATTATTCTTATATATTTCGGTATAGCAAACTTAGCTAAGTTTTTTTTTGATTTTTCAAGTAATTCATCAAAATCTATATCGATTTTGTTATCAATCATCAAGGCTACCATTACTTCATCTTCCATTCCTTGACCTCCATCAGCTGAGATTGCATATGCAGCTGCTTCTGTAATAAATGGAATTTCTAAAAATGCTTGTTCAACTTCGTATGATGAAATATTTTCGCCTCTTCTTCTGATGCAGTCCTTAATTCTATCTACAAAAACAAAGTGTCCAGTCTTTTCTCTAATCCCTGCATCTCCAGTATGAAACCAGAAATTTCTCCAGCTCTTTACAGTTTTCTCTGGCATTCCTAAATAACCAGACATAAAACCAAAAGGTTGTTTAGGTCTTACAACAATTTCACCAACCAAGCCGTCGTCAACAGGTGTGTCTTTCTCAGGATCTCTAATTTCTACCTCAAAATATTTTTCATATAGTTTTCCACACGTACCATTATCTATTTCACTTTTTAAACCATATATTGGAATATTAACTTCTGTCATGCCATAAAGTGGTAATACATATTTTACGCCGAATCTATTTCTAAAAATTTTTGCAGGTTCACTTGGTAAAGGTGCAGATCCAATTACTATTAAATTATGATCTTTATCGTATTTAGTAGGCGGTTGAGAAACAATAAACGCAGCTATAGCACCTAACATATTAGTATGAGTTATATCATACTTTCTAATATCTTTGAGCCAATTTGAGGCTGAGAATCTAGTTCTAATAACTGCTTTTGCTCCAGTCATAATACAAGCTAAAAGTTGCATAAATAATCCATTCGCATGGAATAAAGGTAATGAGATATAAAATGTGTGATCATCTCGTAAGTTATAATTTTCAATTGTCCCTATAGCAAATAGAACACAATGAGCATTTGGCATCATAACTCCTTTGGATGGCCCTGATGTTCCACTTGTAAACATAGTACAAACGTTATCACTTAACTTTCCTAAAATGATCTTATCTTCATTCAAAAGATCTTTGTTTTTTAAATTTTTACAATTTAAAATTTCAACTTCTATTTTGTGAAGATTAATTACGCTTTTGACTTCATAAAAAAATTTATCTTCAACAAGAACAACTTTTGACTTAGATGTCTTAATTTGATGTAATAAAACATTTCCTTTTATAGCAGTATTAATAGCGACAAACATAACTCCTATAAAACTGCATGCTATCCAATATGTTATGAATTCTTTTGGGTCTTCTATTAAAACTGTTAAATTGTCACCTTTATTTAAACCCAGTTCTTCTAAAATTTTAGCTTTTTCTAAAGATTTAATTTTTAGGTCATGGAAAGTCCATTTTGGTCCATCTATAAAATCAATGATTTCTCTTTTTGAATGTTTTTTACATTGATCTAAGATAATTTCTGAAATTCTCCAATGATCAGGATATTGAACATTATTAAATAAGAAGTGATTTTTTGTTTTCATTAAATTTACAAAATCCTAATTTGAAAATTATTCTAACTTTAAAAGAAAAGAATTTATTATTGAGTTTAATTCCATAGGCCTTTCAGATGGAAGAAAGTGACCACAATCAAGAATGTGAGTTTCACAATTTTTTAACAGTTCCACGAATTTTAGACCTGATTTTAATGGTGTCATTTGATCATTTTTTGCTAAAACAGCTAATGTTGGAACTTCAATTTTTTTTGACGCATCAATCCCGTCTAAGTAGTCATTACAAGAGTTTAAATCATGTTTTAAAGCTGTTGGTTTATTCATGCACATTATATTATTACCTTCACCATAATGGGAATGTCCTGGCCATTTATTTATTGACAAATCTCCATCAATTCCATGACCCCAAGTAACCATCATTTTCGAAGCTTTTTGTGGATTGTCTTTTGAGAGATCTAATAAGAATTGGTTAACTGGAATTTTATTTGATCCCGCAACAAAAATTACTGATTTCAGAAAACTTTTGAAAATTCTATTCAATTCTAAAGCTACTAAACATCCCTGCGAATGTCCGATAACAACCACTTCTTTCAGATTCAGTTCAACTAATAAGTCATTTATCCATTCAGCATTTTCTTTTATTGACTTGCAGGGATTACCATCAGAAAACCCATGGGCTGGCATATCAGGGACAATTACAGAATACCCTTTATAAGCAAAAAAACGAGCCTGTTGAATGAAGCTTAAATGATTTTGACCAGACCCGTGTAAAAAACATAAAGTCCTTTTAGTATTAACTAAACTTTTACCACCTGTGCCTATATAGGTCTTAGCCCCTTTAAAAGTAATGATCATAATATACCTACTTATTAAGCTTTTTTACAGCCTTGAAACCTTTTTCAAAGTCTTTTTTGATGTCATCAATATCTTCTAATCCTACCGACAGTCTTATCATATCATCAGTTAATCCACCCTCTTTCATAGCCTCTGAACTCAAATGAGAGTGAGTTGTACTCCCTGGATGAATAAGTAGTGTTTTAGCGTCACCAACATTTGCTAAATGTGAGGCTAATTGAACAGACTCAATAAATGCTTTCCCTGCTTCACGTCCACCTTTAATACCAAAAGCAACGATTGACCCTGACCCTTTAGGTAAGATTCTTTTTGCTACTTGATGGTCAGGATGTGTTTCTAAATCTGGATGTTTTACCCATTCTACCATTTCATGATTTACTAAAAAATCTGATATAGAGTGAGTGTTTTCAATATGTTTTTTCATCCTCAAAGGTAATGTTTCAATTCCTTGCATTAAATGAAATGCATTAGTTGGAGATAAAGAAGGTCCAAAATTATACATACCTTCTGCTCTTATTTTTGCTATTAAAGCAGAAGGACCAAATTCTTCCCAAAAACTTATGCCACCTAAAGCAAAATGTGGTCCTGAAATAGTAGGAAACTTATCTTTATCACCCCAGTCAAAGTTACCACCATTTACAATAGCTCCCCCTATCGCAATACCATGACCACCTAACCACTTAGTAAGTGAATGAACAACAATATTAGCCCCATGTTTAAATGGCTGCATTAAATATGGAGTATTAAAAGTCGCATCTAGTACTAAAGGGATATTTTTTGAATTACATATTTTAGCAATTTCAGGAACATCCATTATATCTAAGCCTGGATTCCCGATAACTTCTCCAAATACTAATTTGGTGTTTGGTTTTATTGCTCTCTCAATTGCATCTGGATCATTGGGGTTAACAAAATCGGTCTTAACACCAAAACGAGGCATAGTATGCTGGAGTAAATTAATATTTGCTCCATACATTTTACTTGATGCGACAATATGGTCCCCATTACTACAAATTGCAGAAACCACTAGATGCATTGCAGCCATTCCACTTGAGCATGCAAGAGCACTTGCTCCACCCTCAAGAGCTGCTAACCTCTGCTCGAGTGCTGCAACTGTAGGGTTTGATATTCTGGTATATAAATGTCCGCCAACTTCCATATTATACAAAGAAGCTGCTTCTTCTGTACTATTGAATACGTAGGATGTTGTCTGATAAATAGGAACGGCACGAGAGCCGGTCTCTTTGTCAGGAATATGCCCAGCATGTAAAGAGAGGGTGTCGAATTTATAATTTTCACTCATTGAAATTCCTCAAAATAATTTTAATTATTATATCTTATTTATTAAACCTTAAAAATATAAATTTACCTTGTTAAAAAGTACAAGAGAAAACACATCTATAGAGTCAATTAAAATAAATCTTAAATTTATTGATTATTTTCTCTTAAATCCTTACGGATAATTTTTCCTGTAGTAGTCAAAGGTAATTCACTAACGAACACTATAAGTCTTGGGTATTCATGAACTGCCAATTTTAATTTAACATGGTTTTGTATAGATTGTTTTAATTTATCATTTTGAGTTATAACGTTATTTTGATCACTAGGCACTATAAAGGCTTTAATGATTTGACCTCTTAATTTATCTGGAACACCAATTACGGCAACCATATTAACCTCTGGGTGAGATAGAATAGCGTCTTCTACTTCACTTGGTCCAACCCTATAGCCCGAAGTATTGATAATGTCATCTTCTCTACCTCTAAAATAAAAATAACCTTCTTCATCTTTATAAGCAAAATCACCAGTGTAAAGCCAACCATTTTTAATTTTTTCATTTGTTGCTTCATCGTTTTCCCAATATTTTAAAAAAGAGACAGGAGTATTAGATTTGACTATTATTTCTCCATCTAAACCTGGCTCTTTTATAAATTCCCCTTTTTCATTAACTATCCTAACATCATGTCCAGGTACGGGTTTGCCAATAGAGCCCTGTTTAGTTGGCATAATCGCTCCACAATTAGAAACTGTTAAATTACATTCTGTTTGACCATAAAATTCATTAATTCCAACACCTAAAATTTGTTTGCCCCACTCTAGCAAATCTTCTCCTAGAGCTTCACCACCTGAACCAACAGTTCTTAATTGCAAATTTTTTATTGCTTTAGAATAATTAAATGATTTCATCATTTTTAATGCAGTTGGTGGCAAAAAAGTATTTTTTATTTCCAGCCTAGATATTAAATCAAAAGTAAATTCAGGATCGAATTTTTGAGACCTGTAACTAACAACAGGAATTCCAAAGTGCCATGCTGGAAGAAGAACATCAAACAAACCTCCAATCCATGCCCAGTCAGCTGGTGTCCAAAATAAATCATTTACAGGTTCAGATGATGATAAAAACTCGTGAGGCATCTCTACTCCTGGTATGTGTCCTAATAATGCTCTATGAGGTAGTAATGCTCCTTTAGGACTTCCAGTTGTTCCAGAGGTATAAATTATCAAGGCAGGATCGGACGCTTTTGTTTTTTTAGTAACAAAACTATCCGATGATTGTTCTAATAACTTTTTAAAATTAAAAATATTATTTTTTTCATCATTAATATCTGTACAAATTATTTTTTTTAAATCAGGTAATCTATCTTTAATATCCATAATTTTATTTAATCCAATATTATCACATATCACTAAGGACGAACTAGAATTCAGCAAACGATAATGTAATGCATCTGTTCCAAATAGATTAAATAAAGGTATAGAAATTTTTCCAGACTTGAAGCAAGCCATATGTGCAATTGCAGTTTCAGGACATTGACCTAAAATAATACCTACCCTTGCGTTAGTCTCAATATTAAAATGATCAAAAACATTAGCAAGTTTATTTGAATATCTTTTGATATCTAAAAAAGACCACTTTTCTATCTTTCCGTCTTGTAATAAATTAATTAATGCTGTTCTATTTTGATAAATATCCTGATCAACAGTATCGGATGCTATGTTATAAAATTCTGGAATATTCCATTTAAAATTTAAATATAGCTCTTCAAAATTATTCAATTTTTGAAGCATAAAAATTAATCACCTTTCTATAAATTATTCTTACTACTTGTTAAAATCTTTTTAATTATTTAAATTATAAAAATTAATAATATTGAGTTAGCTTTGAATTACATTAATAATATTAGATTAGACGATTGTTTTACTAAGAACAATGATTTAGCACTAATGAATGGTGTTCAAGCGTTAGTGCGTCTTTTAATCGAACAAGCTAAACTCGATGAAGATAATGGATTGGTCACTCATGGTTATGTCAGTGGTTATCCAGGTTCACCGCTTGGAACACTTGATTTAGAATTAGGGAGATCAAGGAAACATTTAGAAAAACATAATATAATTTTTCAACCAGCAGTAAATGAGGAATTAGCTGCTACTGCTGCTTGGGGAACCCAAATGCTTGGTCTTTATGACAGACCTCAAATAGATGGTGTTTTTTCAATGTGGTATGGTAAAGGACCAGGTTTAGACAGGTCTATGGATGCACTCAGACATGCAAATATGGGTGGTGTTTCCATGAAAGGTGGAATGATATTAGCAGTTGCAGATGATCCTATTGGAAAAAGTTCTACTATTGCATACCAATCAGAGCAGTCTCTAATTTCAGCAGGTATCCCAGTTTTTTATCCAGCAAATGTAGATGAAGTAATACCAATGGGACTTCAAGCTTTTGCCTTGTCACGTCATGCAGGCATATGTGTTGCTCTCAAAATTACAAGTGATACAGCAGATTCAAATTCTGTAATAGACCTTGAAAAATTAAGACCTAATTTAACAAAGTTAGAGGCCCCAATAAATGTTCATGTCAATAGACATGACCCAGCTTTAGATAGAGAAGCAGCACTAATAAAAAGAAGAATACCTGCATCAAAACATTTTATTAAAGAAAACAAAATCAATAAAATCATATTTAATCCAACAAAAAAAATCTTGGGTATTATTGCTGTAGGAAAAGCTAAAACAGAAACTATAGATGCTTTAGATAAAATTGGCATCAAAGATCCTGAAAAAAGTGGTATTGGTCTGTTTGCATGCAAAATACCTTGGCCATTAATAGACCAAGAAATAATTAATTTTTGCGAAAATTTTGAAGAAATTTTAGTAATTGAAGAAAAAGCTGGTATTGTTGAAGAACAAGTAGCTCATATTCTTTTTAATTGCAAATCAAGGCCTCAATTATCGGGGAAATTGGATGCATTGTCTAAAGAAGAATTAATTCCTAAAATATCTGAATTATCCAGTGATATTATTGCAGATTGTTTACTAAAAAAGGTTGGCCATTCATCAATTAATCTTGACATTCCTAAAGCAAAATCTGAATTAATTGGAAGTAATTTACCACCAGTTGCTTCAAGAACACCTTGGTATTGCGCAGGATGCCCTCACAACTCAGGAACAAAGACGCCAGATGAAGAAGTTGTTGGTATTGGTATTGGATGCCACTCTATTGGATATTTTCTTCATCCTGAAAAATTAACAAATTTTAGTCAAATGGGTGGTGAAGGTGGACATTGGATAGGAAGAGCACCATTCTCTAATCATAAACATACATTTCAAAATATTGGTGACGGTACATATGCTCACTCTGGTTCTTTAGCAATAAGAGCAGCTGTTTCAGCAGATGTTAATATAACATTTAAAATCCTTTATAATGATGCAGTAGCTATGACCGGTGGACAAAAAGCTATGGGTGGTGCAACCCCATGGGCAATTTCTAAACAACTTGCAGCAGAAGGTGTTAAAAAAATTTATGTTGTATCAGATGAACCAGAACAGTTCAAAGAAACTAAATTATTTGCAGATAAAGTAGAAATATTTGATAGAGATGAACTCATAAATGTTCAAAAAGAAGCAAGAACTATTTTAGGCGTAACAGCCATTATATATGTTCAGACTTGTGCGACTGAATTAAGAAGAAGACGTAAAAGAGGATACATTCAAGATCGAGATATTAAAATGTTTATTAATCCTGACGTTTGTGAAGGATGTGGTGATTGTGCTGAAAAATCAAATTGTGTGGCTGTAAAACCACTAGACCATTTTGAAGGGATAAAAAAACAAATTGATCAGAGTGTTTGCAATAAGGATTATTCATGTAAAAAAGGATTTTGTCCAAGCTTTATTGGCGTTCAATCTGGAAGCATCGCAAAACCATACAAAAAGACTTTCCCACAAATTCCTGAAATAGTATTTGGTTTAAAAAAACCAAAAAAAAACTTAAACAAAATTCAAAATATTATTATGGCTGGAATTGGTGGTACAGGAGTTTCAACTGTCGCAGCAATAATAGTTATGGCTGCTCGAATAGATAAATTATACGCACAATCAATGAACTTTACTGGCCTAGCTCAAAAAAATGGAGCCGTAACTAGCCAAATTCGGATAGGAAAAGAAATAACACTTTACGAACGTTCTGCTAGACTTCCTAATGAGGCAGCTGACGTACTTTTAGGATGTGATGCAGTTGTATCAGTCTCACCATCTATAACTAGAACACTCAATCCAAAAAAGACAATAGCTATCATAAATGGAAGAGTGGAACCTGTTGGTGTTGCTGGGGTTCACATTGGTACCGTAGTTGATGATAGTTTATTAAAAAAGCATTTAGAAAATCACCTTGAAATTGAAAATATAAATTTTATGGATATATCTAATTTAGCTGAAGCTTTGGTTGGTGACACAGTTTCTGCTAACATAATGATGTTAGGAATGGCTGCTCAAAAAGGGCTTTTACCTATAGAAATTGAGTCTATAACAAAAGCCATAGAACTAAACGGAGTAGCTATTCAACAAAACCTTAATGCTTTTAACTGGGGCAGATTGTTAAGCGAAGAACCTAAAAAAGTTTTTGATGCAGCAAAACTTAAACAAGAAAAAACTAAATATATTTCAATAACAGATTATGTAGAAAAATTTTCAAAAATTCTTGGCGAATATCAAAATAAAGAGTATTCCCAAATTTTCTTGTCTTCAGTAAATAAAATAATTAAACAGGAAAACCAAACACCAAATGCGAATAAAGACTTACCTCTTGCGAGAAAAGTAGCTTTAACTCTATTTAGAGCCATGCGATATAAAGATGAATATGAGGTAGCTAGACTTCATTCAAGTGGAGAATTTGCACAAAACTTCTTAAATAAACATAAAAATGCAAAATTAGAGTACTATTTAGCACCCCCATTGTTTTCAAAAAAAGATCCAGATACCGGCCACCTTCTTAAAAGAAGATTTGGCCCATGGATTTTTAATGCTTTCAAAATTTTATCCTATTTCAAATTTCTTAGGGGCACTAAATTTGATATTTTTGGATATACATTGGAAAGAAAGAAAGAGCGCGCTTTAATAAGAAAAACTATTAAAACTGTGAACAAAATATCAGATATTCTTAATGAAAATAATTATAACAAAATTATTGAGTTCCTAGATATTCCACTATCCATAAAAGGTTATGGTCATGTAAAAGAAAAAAATATGAACATTGCTGAAAAAAAATGGGATATAGCTTTTGACAAAATTATTAATAATAAAAGCCTGAAAAAGGTGAGTTAATTAAATCTTTTTTGCTAGCTCTCTTAATTTAAACTTTTGTATTTTTCCTGTGCTTGTTTTTGGTAGTTCTACAAATTTGAAATATTTTGGGACTTTAAAACCAGCGAGTATAGATTTACAATGATCTTTTAATTCAGTCTCTCCAGTTGAAGATCCTTCAGTAACTTCTACAAACGCACAAGGAGTTTCGCCCCACTTTTCGTCTTCTTTAGCTACAACAGCAACCGCAACAACATCTCGGTGTTTGTATATAGCGTCTTCAACTTCAATTGAGGAAATGTTTTCTCCTCCTGATATTATTATATCTTTTGATCTGTCTTTAAGTTGTATGTATCCGTCCTCATACCAAACACCTAAGTCGCCTGTATGAAACCAACCATCTTCAAAAGCTTCATCAGTTGCTTTTTTATTTTTAAGATAACCTTTCATAGTTATATTACCTTTTATAAATACTTCGCCTAGTGATACACCATCCTTTGGAACTTCTTTTTTTGTTTTAGGATCAAAAATTTTCATATTTTCTTGGACAGAGTAAACTACACCTTGCCTTGCTTTTAATTTAGCTTGTTCAGAGGTATCGTATTGGTTCCACTCTGTATGCCATGCGCATACAACGGCAGGCCCATAAATTTCTGTAAGACCATATACATGAATAACCTCAATGCCACAGGTTTCCATTTTACTAAGAACAGCTTCAGGAGGAGGAGCGCCCGCAGTCATCATTTTAATTTTTGATTTAAGAGATATTTTATTTTGTAATAAATAATCCGCCACCATTTGCATTACAATTGGAGCTCCACATAAATGGGTTATATTGTGTTTTTGAAAAGCTTCTACAATTAATTCTCCAGCTGGTTGTCTTAAGCAAACATGTGTACCTGCTCTTTCAGTTATAGTCCAAGGAAAACACCATCCATTGCAGTGAAACATAGGAAGTGTCCATAAATATTTAGGGTGCATTGGTAAATCCCAAGTAAGCGTGTTACCAATTGCATTTAAATAAGCTCCACGATGGTGATACACAACTCCTTTTGGGTTGCCTGTTGTTCCAGAAGTGTAATTTAAAGCTATTGAATTCCACTCATCAGTTGGCAAAACGTGGTCAAATTTAAAACCAATAAATTTTTCTAATTCTGCTTCATAGTCTAGACAGTTAAATTTCTCAGCAAAACTTGACCTTTGATTACCAGCAATTTTATCAACATATTCAATTAATAACGGAGGATTATTAAAATTCTCTAGTGCTTTTTCAATAATTTGACTGTATTCAGAATCATATATAAATAATTTAGATTCTCCATGTTCAAGAATGAAACGAACAGTAGAACTATCAAGTCTTGTATTAATTGCATTGAGGACACCAGTTGCCATTGGTACCCCAAAGTGACACTCCCACATTACAGGAATGTTCGGTAACATTACTGCAATTGTACTCCCGTCAGCGTAATTTTTACTTTTTATTAGCTCTGCTAATGCATCACATCTTTCACCAACTTCCTGATAAGTTAATTTGTAGTCTTTATATTCAATAGCAATTTGATTTGGGAATGTTTTTCTTGTTCTTTCAAGAAATGATAAAGGGCTTAATGAAGCGTAATTTGCTTTATTTTTACTTAAACCATTTTCTATTTCAGACATAGTTGATTTCCTCCTAATAATATTCATAATAGTAAGGTTAAATTTTATCAACTATGAAAAATATATTGGAGTTTTTAGATGGGTTACACGTCTCCTTTAGAGGATACAAAGTTTGTTTTAGAAAATCTTTTGCCTGCTCACGAGGATCTCGATGATAGCACTATCGACGCAGTTCTCTCAGAGGCTGGAAAGTTAGCAGATAATTACTTAGCACCATTAAATCAATTTGGTGACAAAAATAATCCTATTCTGAGACAAGATCATGAAGTTGAGACACCTGAAGGATTTAGTCACGCCTTTTCAGAAATTGCAAAAGGTGGCTGGATTGGAGTAGCAAGTGATTCTAATTACGAGGGTATGGGACTGCCTACAAGAATGAGTGCTGCTATTAACGAGTATTGGCATGGTGCTAATATGTCTTTCGCTTTATGCAGCTTACTTACACAGGGATTAATTGACGCATTTACTCTAGTCGGAACAGAAGAAGAGAAGAGAACTTATTTGCCCAAGTTTAATTCTGGGGCATGGACAGGCACTATGAATCTAACTGAACCTCAGTCTGGAACGGATCTAGCTACAATAAAAACTAAAGCTGAGCACGATGGTGAGAATTGGAGAATAAAAGGACAAAAAATATATATCACTTATGGTGAACATGATCTGTCTGAAAATATTATTCATCTGGTTCTTGCAAGACCTGAAGGAGCACCTGAAGGTATAAAAGGGATTTCTACTTTTATAATTCCAAAATTTTTAAAAGATCAAAGTGGCAACTACACAATTAGAAATGACCTCAAATGCATATCCATCGAACATAAGATGGGTATAAAAGCAAGCCCAACAGCAGTTATGTCTTATGGAGAGAATGAGGGAGCTATCGGTTATATGTTGGGAGAAGAAGGTAGAGGCATTGAATATATGTTTATTATGATGAATCGAGCACGGTTTGATGTTGGACTTCAAGGGATGGCAATTTCTGAGGCTGCTAGACAAAAAGCACTAGAGTACGCAAACACAAGAATTCAAGGAACTCCTATTAACAGAGAAAAAGGTACACCAATAATAGGCCATGGTGATGTTAAAAGACTACTTTTATCCATGCGTAGTCTTACAGAGGCAATGCGCGCTTTAATTTTAGTTTCATCCGAAATTATGGAAAGAGCGCATAACGGAGATGAAAAATGTAAATTAAAAGAAGGTTTTTTAATTCCCATAATTAAAGGTTGGTCAACTGAATTAGCTCAAGAAGTTACGAGTAATGGACTACAAATTCATGGAGGCATGGGATTTATTGAAGAAACTGGGGCCGCTCAGTTTATGAGAGATGCAAGAATATTACCAATATATGAGGGCACAAATGCAATTCAAGCCAATGACTTTATATTTAGGAAAACCTTAAAAGATAATGGAAAAACTGCTAAAGAATTTTTAGAAGAAATTAAAGTCGATTGCGAACTTAATCAAGAAATGTCAAATATGATTGCCTTGGCTTCAAACACTCTAGATTTTATTTTAGAAAATAGAGATGATGCTGAAATGCTATCTTGTATAAGTTTTGATTACATGATGGGTTTTGGATATTTAATTGGTGGATGGCTAATGCATAAAGGAAAAGTTAAAGCTAAATTAAAATTGTCAGAAAAAACTCAAAATGAAAATTTTCTAAAAAGTAAAATTATCTCAGCTGAATTTTTTGATTTTCATATTTTGCCCAGGGTAGTGTCTCATTTCAAAATTGTTACAAAAGGAGCAACCATAGTTCAGTTAACAGATGATTCTTTTGTTTAACAAGTAAATTAATTAAATTTTTTGTTTGAAATCAGAGTTTTTTTATCAAATAAGTCACTGAAAACAAAAGAGATAATTTTTTTTAAATTTTATTAAAGTTTATGTTGATTTTAATGTTTTTTTGGATAGCCTATAAATTATATGGGGGGGGTTACTTATTTCTAAGTTTGATCTCATCAATTTTTATTAATGTAATTTATTTACTAAGTTAGTAGATAATTAAATATTTATGGGGTTAAATTCAAAGGTACATATGTCTAATTATCCAGATACAAATATTCACAATACGCTTCCAAAAATTCTTAAACACAGAGCTGAGACTATACCAAATACAGTCGCTTTAAGGGATAAAGATTTAGGTATTTGGAACGAAATTACATGGAAAGAATATAATGACAACGTCTCATATTTGGCACTTAGCCTAGCTAAAAGAGGTTTCAAATCAGGCGATGTTATTGGCTTAATTGGCGATAACAAACCTTCTTGGTTATTTTTTGAACTCGCCGCTCAAGCTATAGGAGGAATGAGCTTAGGTATTTATAGAGATACATTAGATGAAGAAGTCGGCTATTTGATAGATGCTGCAAAAGTGAACTTTGTATATGCAGAGGATCAAGAACAAGTTGATAAAATTCTAACTATTAAAAGGCCTAAAAACAATCAGATCAATATATTCTATGAAGATAGTCGTGGCCTTAAAGAATTAGATGATCCAAAAATCACAGACATGTCTGATTTAATTGAAGAAGGAAAAGAGATCGCCTCGAAAGATCCAAATAAATATAATAAAATGATAGAGAAAATATCAGGTGAAAAAAATGCCATTCTATGCACCACATCTGGAACAACCTCAAATCCTAAATTAGCAATGCTTCCAGGAGCTAAGTTTATTGAACATGTAATAAGATATTTAAAAGTTGACCCAAAGTCAGTTGAAGATGAGTATGTTTCAGTGCTTCCATTTCCATGGATAATGGAACAAACTTATGGTGTGGGTTTTAACATTGTTGGAGGTATGAAAGTAAATTTTCCTGAAAGACCTGAGACTGCAATGGAAGACATGAGAGAAGTTGGGCCAACTTTTATGCTTGGAGCTCCTAGATTATGGGAACAAATTGCAGCTGACATGAGATCAAGAATCTTAGATGCCCCTAAAATAACTCAGTGGTTATTTAACACTATGGTAGAAAGAGGATTAAAAGCTGTTGATCAGGGAAAAAGAGATTTTCTTGCAGACAAACTATTGTTTTCTTCATTAAAAGATAGACTAGGTTTTAGCAAAGTTAAATCTGCAGCCACTGGTGGGTCTGCTATTGGTCCTGAAACATTTAAGTTTTTTCTTGCCATGGGAATACCTCTCAGACAACTCTATGGTCAAACTGAACTTATGGGCGCTTACACACTTCAGGATGTACCAGATGGTACGATGGATTGTGAAACAGTAGGTGTTCCTTTTCCAGATTGTGAAGTTAAAATTGTAGACCCAGATCCAAATGGTCTTGGCGAAATAATAACAAAACATCCAAGTATGTTTTCTGGTTACTATAATAATCAAAAAGCCTATAAAGACACTATCAAAAAAGGTTGGATGTATACCGGAGACGCAGGCTTTTTTGATGATAAAGGTAGACTTAACGTTCTTGATCGAGTAAATGATATTGCCGTTAAATCAGACGGTGTAAAGTTTTCTCCTCAAAATATAGAAAATAAACTTAAATTTTCTCCATATGTTGGTGAGGCTGTTGTTATTGGTTCTGAAAAACCCTACTTAACTGCCATCATTTGTATAAGATTTTCTATTGTATCCAAACTTGCTGAGAAATTACAATTACCTTTTACTTCATACACGGGCCTAGCAGCACATAAAGAAATTTACCAACTTATAGAAGATGAAATAAAAAAAGTTAATGAACAGCTTCCTGATAATACTAAAATTGCAAAATTCTTATTATTATTTAAAGAATTAGAGGCAGATGACGGTGAATTAACCAGAACAAGAAAAGTTAGAAGAAGCGTTATCAATAGTAGATATAAAGATATTATAAAAGATCTTTATCTTGATAAAGATACTGCAACAATTAATACAGAATTTACCCTGGAAGATGGAAGAAAAAGTAAAATAAGTGCAACTATGGAAATTAGACATCTAATAAAAACATCCAACATAAAAACAAATAAACCAGCTTCTAAAGGAAAGAAATCTAGTAAAGGTAAAAAATAGATGAGCTTAGCAGATTTAAAAAAAATACCTTATGGGAAAACAGCAATTGAACTTAAAAATATTAGTTTAGCTTTTGGAGGTGTTAAAGCTCTAACAGACGTATCCTTTGAAGTAAAAAAAGGCGAAGTTTTTGCAATTATAGGACCTAATGGAGCAGGTAAATCTTCAATGCTAAATGTAATAAATGGATTTTATAAGCCTACTAGCGGAACAATTAATTTTGCTGGAATAGATAGAAGTGAAATGGAACCTGAACTTGCCGCAAAAAGTGGCATAGCTAGGACATTTCAAAACATAGCATTGTTTAAAGGAATGAGTACATTAGACAATCTTATGACTGGAAGATTGTTAAAACAAAAGAAAAATTTTCTAATGCAGGCTCTTTATTTTGGTCCAGTAGCAAAAGAAGAAGAAGAGCATCGTGAAAAAGTTGAAAGAGTTATAGATTTTTTAGATCTTCAATCAATAAGACGGACACCTGTAGGATCGCTCCCATATGGTTTACAAAAAAGGGTTGAGTTAGGTCGTGCATTGGCAATGGAACCAGAAATACTTCTATTAGATGAGCCTATGGCAGGTATGAACGTAGAAGAAAAGCAAGATATGAGTAGATTTGTTCTCACGGTCAATAACGAATTAAAGACCACAATAGTTTTAATAGAACACGACATGGGTGTTGTGATGGATATTTCAGATAGGATTGTTGTATTAGACTATGGCAAAAAAATTGGATCTGGGTTGCCTAAAGAAATTAGAAACAACAAAGCAGTTATAGATGCGTATCTAGGAGTATCTGACGATTAAGAAGGAAATTATTTTATGAGTGTAGAATTACTTAATTTTATTGAAACCGTTTTGAATGGACTAATGTCCGGAGTTATGTATTCACTTGTTGCTCTTGGCTTTGTTTTGATTTTTAAGGCATCTGGAGTATTTAACTTTGCTCAAGGAGTTTTTGCACTCTTTGCTGCACTAACCCTAGTTGGTTATCAAACTGGTCAAGTACCTTTCGCACACTTAATAAACGAACTTTTTGGCACTAATTACCATAATTGGTACGCTTCGATGCCAAATTTTCTTGCTATTTTATTGACGATGGTAACCATGATTGCTCTTGCTTGGATTATAGAACGACTAGTTCTAAAACATCTTGTTAATCAGGACCCAATAATCTTATTTATGGCAACTATTGGTTTGGCCTTTGCACTCGAAGGTGTGGGTGATTTAATGTGGGGATCCGATGTTAAGGTCTTAGACGTTGGTATACCAAGTGGAGGATCAATCTGGTTAGAAGAAGCTACTATTGGTCTCGCTGCTGAAGGAAGTGATTATTACGGAATGTACGTAGATGTTCTTAATATTTGGGCAACAGTAATTGCCGTCATTTTGGTTGTGTCCTTAGCTCTTTTCTCACAATATACAAAAACTGGTAGAGCATTAAGAGCTGTTGCTGACGATCATCAAGCTGCACTATCCGTTGGTATTTCACTAAGAAGTATTTGGATACTTGTTTGGGCTATTTCTGGTTTTATTGCAATGGTAGCTGGGATTATGTGGGGAACTGAGTCAGGGGTTCAGTTTTCCTTGTCATTAATAGCCTTAAAGGCGTTGCCTGTTCTTATATTGGGAGGCTTCACATCTATACCTGGAGCTATTATTGGTGGACTTCTTATAGGTGTTGGTGAAAAGCTGGCTGAAATTTATATAGGTGGTTATTTTGAAACAGGTGCACTTGAGAATTGGTTTGCCTACGTAATGGCTTTAGTCTTTTTATTATTTCGTCCACAAGGATTATTTGGCGATAAAATTATTGAGAGGGTTTAAATTTTATGATTTACAAAGAAACTGGTCAGTACAAATCTTCATATAAATCAGACCACGCCATTTTTCCGCTTTTACAGGACAAAATAGCATTTAGCACACTGATGTTCATCGCTTTTTTAATAATTCCATTTGTAATTAATAGTTACTGGGAAAAAGCTATTTTAGTTCCATTTTTGATATTTTCATTAGCTGCAATAGGATTGAATATTTTGACAGGTTATTGTGGTCAAGTTTCACTCGGGACCGGTGGATTTATGGCAGTGGGGGCCTTTTCTACTTATAAAATTATGACGTATTTTCCTGATATGAATATAATGATTATTATACTTATTTCTGGTCTGATTACTGCTGCTGTTGGTATTATTTTTGGTCTGCCATCTCTAAGGATTAAAGGATTTTATTTAGCTGTTGCTACACTTGCTTCTCAGTTTTTTCTAGTTTGGCTTTTTAACAAAGTTCCATGGTTTTATAATTACTCTGATACAGGTCAAATCACTGTTTCAGAAAGGACGATGTTTGGTATTCCCGTTACAGGAGCTGAAGCCCCTTCATACGCAACTTATTTGTTCTGTTTAGTTTTAGTCGTAGTATTAAGTTTTGCAGCAAAAAATTTAATAAGAAGCAAAATGGGTCGCTCTTGGATGGCTATTAGGGATATGGATATTGCTGCAGAAATTATTGGTGTGCCACCTCTTAAGACAAAATTATCAGCATTTGCAATAAGCTCATTTTACATTGGTGTTGCTGGCGCGTTGTATTTTGCTGTCTTTTTAGGTGCAATTGAAGTTACGGAATCATTTGATATTATGACAATTTCATTTCCAGTTTTATTTATGATTATTATTGGAGGACTAGGTTCAATGCTAGGCTCTTTTCTAGGAGCTGCATTTGTTGTCACCTTACCAATAGGTCTAAAATTTCTTATGGTTGATATGGTTGGTTTATCAGCTGTAACGGCAAAACATTTTGAAATAACAATCTGGGGGTTGTTAATGATAGTTTTTTTAATTGTAGAGCCACATGGCCTTGCAAGACTTTGGTCCATCGCAAAAGAAAAGTTAAGAAGATGGCCTTTCCCCTACTAAATTTTATTTAGTAGATAACGTTAATTTTTTCTCTAGAAGGAGGATCTAATGAGAATAAAACAACTTTTAATAGGAATGACAGCTTCTGTTATTGCTGTTTCTGGTTATGTAGAAATGGCTATTGCAGATTTGAAGTTTCCTATGTTGGTCTACCGAACAGGAGCTTATGCGCCTAACGGTATTCCAAACGCAGATGGTTTTGTAGATTATTACAAAATGATCAATGCCAGAGACGGCGGAATTGGTGGTGAGAAAATTTTACACCCTGAGTGTGAGACAGGATACAAAACACAAGTTGGTGTTGAGTGTTATGAAAAAAACAAGAAAGATGCCATGGTATTCCAACCAATGTCTACCGGTATTACTTACCAATTAATTCCTAAAGCTACGGCTGATGGTGTTACAGTATATTCAACTGGATATGGAAGAACATCTGCAGCTAACGGTAAAGTCTTTAAGTGGGTATTTAATGCTCCAGTTACATACTGGGATGGGGCTTCAATAGCAGTAAGACACATACTTAAAAACAATTTTGGTAATATCAAGGGCAAGAAAATTGCACTCGTATACCATAATTCAGCATACGGTAAAGAGCCAATTAGAACACTACAAACACTGAGTAAAAAGCATGGTTTTAAATTGATGCTATTACCTGTTGACCATCCAGGACAAGAGCAAAAAGCTACTTGGTTAAAAATACGTAAAGCTCGACCTGATAATGTTCTGATGTGGGGCTGGGGAGTTATGAATCAAGTTGCAATTAAATCTGCAGCATCTATCAAGTTTCCAATGGATAAATTTATTGGAATTTGGTGGTCTGGTTCTGAAAATGATGTTTTACCAGCAGGTCAAGGCGCACACGGTTATAAGTCTCTGACTTTTAATGCTCCTGGAACTAACTATCAAGTACATGCAGACATTAAGAAATTTGTTCACGACAAAGGTGAAGCCTCTGGTGACGGATCTCACTTTGGAACAGTACTCTATAACAGAGGTTTATTCCAAGCAATGGTTCAGGTAGAAGCAGCCACAGTTGCACAAAAAATTCATGGCACATCAAAAATTACTTCTGCAATGTACAGAGATGGTTTTGAAAATATTAACTTAAGTGCAAAAAGATTAGAAGAGCTAGGGTTTAAAGACTTTGCTCCTCCTTTCAAAATCACATGTGAGAATCATGGTGGTAGTGGACTAGCTGCTGTTCAACAGTGGGACGCAAAGACTAAAAAGTGGAACATGATTACTGAGTATATGTATGGAGACTCTGATGTGGTTCAAAAATTAATCGCAGAAGATTCATCAAAATATGCTGCTGAGCAAAAAATTGCTGAGCGTTGTGGTTAAAAAAAATTAGATGGAGAGCCTATTTATTTAGGCTCTCTTTACACATAGGAAAATAAAATGGATGACATTAAAGTAATTAAAAATAAAAAATCACAAACATCTGAAGACGTTTTAATTGTAAATAATATAGAAGTTGTTTACAGCCATGTTATCCTTGTTTTAAAAGGTGTAAGCCTGAAAGTTAAAAAAGGCGGTATCACAGCCTTACTTGGTGGGAATGGTGCAGGAAAAAGTACTACATTAAAATCAATTTCTAATTTACTTGCATCAGAAAGAGGAGAAGTTACCAAAGGTTCAGTGACGTTTGGTAATGAGCAAATTCACAACCTTGACCCCTCACAATTAGTAAAAAAAGGCGTCATTCAAGTTATGGAGGGAAGACACTGTTTTGAACATTTAACTGTCGAAGAAAATCTACTGACCGGGGCCTACACTAGAACTAATAATAAAGAAGTAAAAGATGACTTGGAGAGAGTTTACGGATATTTTCCTAGACTGCGTGAAAGAAGAACGTCTTTAGCAGGCTATACTTCGGGCGGTGAACAACAAATGATTGCAATTGGAAGAGCACTAATGGCTCATCCTAGTATGATTTTACTTGATGAACCTTCTATGGGTCTTGCTCCTCAGTTAGTTAAACAAATATTTGAAATCGTTGCTGAAATAAATAGAAAAGAGGGTGTAACAATTCTATTAGCAGAGCAGAATACAAATATGGCACTTCAATATGCAGAATATGCGTATATTCTTGAAAATGGCCGTGTAGTTATGGAAGGCACAGCTGAGTCAATGAGAGATAATGAGGATGTTAAAGAGTTTTATCTTGGAATTTCAGGAGAAGGTAGGCAATCTTTTAAGGACGTTAAACAATATCGCAGACGTAAGAGATGGCTATAATTTCAAATGTTAAATAATAAATTTTTTGATGATCTAGAGACACGATCAGTTGATGAAAGAAATGATGATCAATTAAAAAAATTAAATAATTTAATTAAAACAGCTAAAGGTAATAAAAACCAATCATTAAGACTTGATAAACTCCTTGAGAACCTAACGGATTTAACCTCAATACCTTTGTTTAGAAAATCAGACTTAATTCAAAGACAATTTGATTTTCCACCATTTGCAGAATTAAATGTTTCTGAAATTAAAGATTTTGCTCACATATATAGGTCTCCAGGACCAATATATGACTTAGATGGTCATTCAAAAGATTGGTGGAGATTTTCTAGAGCATTACATGCTGCTGGTTTTGGTTATGGTGATATTGTGCAAAACTGCTTTTCTTATCATTTTACCCCTGCAGGTGCAATGTTTGAAGAGGCAGCAAAAATTTTAAAATGTACAGTGTTTCCAGCAGGTGGAGAAAATACTGATTTACAACTTGAGGTAATGAAAGATATTGGAACAACTGCTTATGTAGGTGTTCCAGATTTTTTAAAAATTATATTAGAGAAAGCCGACGAAAAAAACATATCACTTTCAAAATTGACAAAAGCTATGGTAACTGGGGGGCCTCTTTTTCCTGCTGTTGCTCAAAATTTTAAAGAAAGAAATATTCACGTAAGACAATGTTATGGAACAGCAGATTTAGGATTAGTTGCTTATGAAGCAGCAGATAACGATGGCATGATTGTAGATGAAAATGTATTATTGGAGGTTGTAAAACCCGGTACTGGAAAACCTGTTGAAGATGGTGAAGTTGGAGAAGTAGTAGTAACAGTTTTAAATAATTACGAATTACCTATTATCAGGTTCGCTACAGGCGATCTCTCAGCGATTTTGGAAGGAAACAGCTCAACTGGTAGGACTAATAAAAGAATAAAAGGTTGGATGGGGAGAGCCGATCAAACAACAAAAGTAAGAGGTATGTTTGTTCAACCGTCCCAAATTAATAAGATCTTGGAAAATCTTAAAATAAATGACACTGCTAGAATGATTGTTAGCAGATCAAATGATAAAGATGAGCTATTATTAAAAGTTGAGTCTGATATTACAGATACAACTCAGATAGAAACTTTGCAGCAAAAGATATCCGACCAAATTAAAAATGTTATTAATTTACGAGGAAGTACTGAGATTGTTCCTATAAAAAGTTTACCAAATGATGGTAAAGTGATAGATGATAAACGTGATTTTGGAGAATAAAAATGAAAATTGAAAATGTTAAAGCTGTGATTACAGGTGCTGGAAGTGGTCTAGGCGAAGGTACTGCTAGACACCTTAAAAATAAAGGTGCAGAAGTACTACTGATTGATTTAAATGCTGATGGGCTGAAGAAAGTAGCTGATGAACTAAATTGTAAATATGTTGTTGGAGATGTTTCTAACGAAGAAGAAATGAAAAAGGCTATCGATGATTTTAATGGGATCAATTGCCTAGTAAATTGTGCAGGAATTGCAGTTGGTGCTAAAGTTGTATCTAGTAGAGGCATGCATGATTTAGGATTATTTGAAAAAGTTCTTAAGGTAAATTTAATTGGTAGCTTTAATATGCTCAGATTGTGCGCTGATAAAATGCAAACAAATGAACCTGATAAAGAAGGTGAGAAAGGAGTTGTTATTAACACTGCTTCTGTAGCTGCATACGATGGTCAAATAGGACAAGCAGCTTATTCTGCTTCAAAAGGTGGTATAGTTGGAATGACTTTACCTATTGCTCGTGAACTTGCCTCAAATGGAATTAGGGTGAATACTATTGCACCAGGGTTATTTGCTACCGCCATGCTTGCAGGAATGAGTGATGAAGTCCAAAAAAGCTTAATTGCTACTACTGTATTTCCTAAACGTTTAGGAACACCTTTGGAGTACGCAATGTTAGTAGAGAGCATTGTAACTAATGTATTATTGAATGGTGAAACTATTAGACTTGATGGTTCAGTCCGTTTAGCCCCTAGATAAAATACATAGTATATTTTCTGTATGAAGATTAAGCCAAAATATTTTGAAGATTTTCAGGTAGGTTTAAATTTTGAGTCTGAACCTATCCTTGTAACAAAAGAAGAGATAATTGATTTTGCTTCAAAATACGACCCACAATCATTCCATCTGGACGAAATAGCTGCTAACAATGGCCCATTTGGTCAGTTAACATCAAGTGGTTTTATGACACTAGGAAAATCATTTACTCAGATTTTTGAAACCGGTGTTTATGATGGAACAAGTATGGGTGCTTGGGGTATAGATGAGTTAAGGTGGACCAAACCAGTTCTTCCTGGTGATTTATTAAAAACAAAAATCGAAGTTCTAGAAGCCAAAAGATCAACTAAAAATCCTAGAAGAGGCACTGCAAGGTTAAAGCATATTGTAACAAATCAAAAAAATGAAATTGTTATGACCTGGATATCAAATCAAATGCTAAAAACGAAATCTTAAGAAAAAAATAAGAAATCTGCTTTGTAAATAATTAAAAGGCTTTAACTATAGCCACTAAAGCAACGCCATAAACTAGCATAAATAAAAGCAAAGTATTAAAAGAAAAGCCTTTCATGAAAGAAGCTTTAGCTAATTGAGAAGCTTGGAAAATTAAATCTGGCCATGTGTAGGATACAAAATCACCTTGTGTAAAAATTACTTTAATTTTTCCATTAGCGTCTACAACTGGCAATCTTCTAAATCTATCGTTTGACATTATTCTCAACCAGTCAATAACATTGTCATTTTCATTAGCTACTCTTGGATTTGGTGTCATTATATCTTCTAGTTTTGTTGTTTTTGGTGACTTATTATTATTTACCAACTTTTTTAAAACATCTCTTTCTGTAACAATACCAACAACTTTTTGTTTGTTATCTAAAATAACAACAGATCCATAATTTTTTTCAGCCATTACTGAGATTGCGTCGGAAACTTTATCTTTTCCTAAAAAAGTGACCGGTTGTGGTTTAGTTTTAAATTCCGGTCTATCAATTAAACGGCCACCCTTACGATTTTCCAAAGCATACCTCACCTTAAATTAATTATTCTATATACACGTATATACAATTATTATTTTTGAAACAAGCTATGAAGGATAAATTCATAAAAAAATTATGTTTAATTGTTATTTATCCAGCCTTCATATCCTTCGTCCATACTAAATACATTTTTGAAACCGGAATGACTAAAAAAATTAGCGGCTGATTGACTTGAGTTACCATGATAACAATAAATTAAAATTGTAACGTTCTTATCTTTTTCATTAAGAAAGTTTTGGAGATTTAAATCTTCAATATGTATAGCATTCTCAATGTGACCATTCTTAAACGAATTGTAGTCTCTAATATCTATTAAGATCAGATCATCTTTTTTAAGAAGATCCATAGCATCTTTAATTGACACACGATTAAAAGGCATTTTATTTTATAAAGCTTCAATAATTACTGCTATCCCTTGTCCCCCACCAATACACATAGTAGCAAGGCCATATTTTCCTTTACGCTTAATTAGTTCATATACAAGCTTGGTCATAATAATTGCTCCAGTTGCACCGACAGGGTGACCTAATGCAATAGCCCCTCCATTAACATTAACTTTACTAGGATCAAGACCTAACTGTTTATTTACAGCACATGCTTGAGCAGCAAATGCTTCATTAGATTCAATTAAATCTAAATCTGAAACAGATAATTGAGCCTTTTTAAGTGCCATTTTTGATGCAGGGATCGGTCCCATACCCATTTCATCAGGATCAACACCACCAAATCCGTAAGAAACTATTCTTGCTAAAGGTTTACTTTTCTTAGCCTTTTCTTCGTTTGCTAAAATGAGAGCTGATGCACCATCATTAATTCCAGAAGCATTGCCCGCAGTTACTACCCCATCTTTTTTAAAAGCAGTTTTAAGACTAGATAATGTTTCCATACTAGTATCAGGTTTTAGGTGCTCATCTGTTTCAAAGATCTCAACTCCCTTTCTTGTTTTTATTTCAATAGGTAAGATTTGATCGTTAAAAACACCATTTTCGATAGCTTTTTGAGCTCTTTTTTGACTGGTTAATGCGAATTCATCCTGCATTTCTCTACTAATTTGATATCTACTCGAGATATTTTCTGCAGTTATACCCATATGTCCATGACCAAAAGGATCGTGAAGGGCACCTAACATCATATCATGCACTTGCCCATCACCCATTCTAGAACCCCAGCGAAAACCTTGAACAATGTGTGCACCATTTGACATGACCTCTACACCACCTGCCATTGCAATTGAAGCGTCTCCAAGCATTAGAATTTGAGAAGCGCTTACAATCGCCTGCAGCCCAGAGCCACAGAGTCGATTTACTGTCAACGCAGCAGATGATTTTTCCATTCCAGCCTGTAGTGCAATAACTCTACTCACATACATATCTCTAGGTTCAGTATGTATAACATTACCAAAAACAGCATGCTCAACTTCATTAGCCTCATATCCAGACCTTGCAATAGCTTCTTTTGCCACTAAAGTTCCTAGATCGACAGGACAGTGATTTTTAAGAGTACCTCCAAATCCTCCAATTGCAGATCTGTTTGCTGACATAATGTAAACATTGTTCATTTTAGTTTTCCTCCACAAAATAACTTTTAGTCTAATTTGTTAAAATTAATTCCAAATCTCCTAATTCTTCAAAAAATAGATTAACTCGGGTTTCATCAACATCTTGAATTTTATTAGGTTTCCAATTTGGTTTTCTATCTTTGTCTACAAGCATTGCTCTAACGCCTTCAAAAAAATCTCCAATTTCTACACAACGTTGAACCATTCTGTACTCCATTATAAGTTCATCTTTTAAACTCATGTGACTAGCATTTCTGATTTGCTTTAAAGAGATTTTTAAGGAGGTTGGAGATTTGTGTCTTAACTCTTCGTATTGAACCTTCAAAAATTCATTTTCATTTTCAATAAGTTTTTCACATACATCAAATATTTGTTCGATTGTATCATAAGAGAAAGCTTCTTTTATCAATTCCTCATTATCTATCAACACACTATCTTCAGCTTCTGGTTTTGATAAAAATTGATCAATAATATTGTTAACCTTTTGATTAGAGTTTGGTGAAGAGGAAATGATTGAATTCTTTAAAATCTCAATTTTTTCTGAGGTAACATAATGAGTTATTAGTTTAAGCTTCATTAAGTCATGGGCTTTAATTCTTGCACCAACTAAAGACAACCAAGCTCCAATACCTTTATCTAACTGTCCAAGCAACCAACCTCCTCCAACGTCTGGGAATAATCCAATAGCTGTTTCCGGCATTGCAAACATTGTTTTTTCAGAGGCAACCACGTGACTACCATGCATTGATACACCAACACCTCCACCCATGGTAAATCCATTAATTAGGGAAATGAAAGGTTTTTTATAATTACTAATTTTATAATTGAGAGTATATTCATCATAAAAAAATGACTTAGATAAATTGGTTGGTGGTCCACCGTCTGCTAAAACTTCTTTTCTTAACTTAACAACGTCACCTCCAGCACAGAAAGAACGGTCTCCAGCGCCCTCAATTATAATACAGTTTATATTATCGTTGATTTCCCAAGAGTTGAGATTTTTATTTATTTTTTGAACCATTGAATAAGTAAGAGCATTTAACCTGTCTGGCCTATTTAACGTAATTAAACCTACGCCATTATCTTCAGTGAATATAACTTCATCTTCCATTATCAAATTATCCTTTAAAATTTAATTAGCTTTTAAGTGTCTTGAAATAATAACTCTCATTATTTCATTAGTGCCCTCTAAGATTTGATGAACCCTTAAATCCCTTACAAGTCTTTCTAAGGGAAAGTCTTTTAAATATCCATAACCACCATGAATTTGAAGAGCCATATTACATATCTCAGAGCAAACATCAGTTGCATATCTTTTAGCCATTGCACATAGCTTTGTAGCTTGTTTATCTGCAGTATCTAATGCACATGCAGCTCTTAAAACCATAAGGCGAGAAGCCTCCAACTCAGTTGCCATATCGGCTAACTTAAATTGTGTGACTTGGAATTTATCTAATGATTTGCCAAATTGTTTTCTTTCTGCAGAATAACTCATAGATGCCTCTAAAGCTGCTCTTGCTCCACCTAAAGAACACGCTGCGATATTTACTCTTCCACCGTCTAGACCTTTCATTGCAATTTTAAATCCATCCCCCTCATTTCCAACAAGATTATCTATTGGTATCTCACAATTATCAAAATTTACCATAGACGTGTGCTGACTATTCCATCCCATTTTCTTTTCTTGCTTTCCAAATGACAAACCCTTTGTTCCTTTTTCTACTAACAAACATGAAACGCCACTAGCACCCTCTTCACCTGTTCTGCACATAACTGCAAAAATATCACTTGTAGGTCCTCCAGATATAAAACTTTTTGATCCATTTAAAACGTAATGACTATTGCCCTTTTTTGTAGCTTTAGTTTTCAATGCCACGGCATCTGATCCGGAACCTGGTTCTGTAAGACAGTAACTAGACATCATTTGCATAGTTGCTAACTTTTTAATTAACCTTTCTTTTATGTGATCTGATCCATGAGCATCTATCATCCAAGTAACCATATTATGGATAGATATGTACGCTGCAGTAGACACACATCCCCTAGAAAGTTCTTCGAAACAAATAGCAGCATCCAACCGACTAAGACCTGAACCTCCATAAGTCTCATCTACATAAATAGCCGCCAGACCAAGTTCAGCTGCTTTTTTTAGAGTTTTAACCGGGAAAATCTCATTTTGATCCCATTCAGATGCAAAGGGCATGAGCTCTGTTTCAGCAAAATTTTTTGCCATTTCTTTTATATTTATCTGATCTTCGTTATATTCAAAGTTCATTTTTTACCTCTTCATTACCCATTTCATACTTACTAAATTTTATTTGACTTCAAAATCATCTCTGATGCCTTTTCAGCAATCATTAAGGTCGGCGCATTCGTATTGCCAGAAGTTATAGTAGGCATTACTGAGGCATCTGCAATCCTAAGCCCGTCAACTCCTCTTACTTTTAGATTACTATCTGTCACTGAGGTTTTATTTGAACCCATTGCACACGTCCCAACTGGGTGAAAAATCGTTGTACCAATATCACCAGCAACTTTTTTAAGTTCATCTTCGGATTGAAACTGAATGCCCGGGGCAAATTCTTTTGGATTATATTTTTTCATTGCAGGTTGGGAAATTATTTTTCTAGCTAACTTTATAGATTGAGCAGCTACAATTTTATCTTTTTCTTCAGATAAATAATTAGGGTCTATTGATGGAGCTGTCTGATAATCTTTTGAAGTGATGTGAACATTGCCTCTACTTTGTGGGTTAAGGTTGCAAACACTTGCTGTTAAACCTGGAAAATCATGCAACGGGTCTCCAAATTTATCTAGAGAAAGTGGCTGAACATGAAATTGAAGGTTGGGTGTTTCATAAGATTTATCAGACATTGCAAATACGCCCAATTGACTTGGAGCCATTGACATTGGTCCTGTTCTTTTGAGAGCATATTCCAAACCAATAGCTATTTTTCCAAATAAAGAATTCGCTTTTTGATTGAGTGTTTTAGCATTTTCTAGTCTATAAATTACTCTCAATTGAAGATGATCTTGTAAATTTTCACCAACATTGTCACTCTCGACTAACGTATTAATACCTAAATTTGAGAGTATTTTTGGATTACCAATACCAGATAATTCTAGTATTTTAGGTGATCCAATAGATCCAGCAGAAAGTATAACTTCTCTGTGTACAAATATTTCTTCTAACTTTCCATTTCTTACAACTTCTATACCTTTGCACTTATTTTTGTTCAAAATTATTTTTTTAACTTCACATTTACTTATTATCTTAAGATTCTTTCTGTTTTGAATTGGTTTAATAAATGCTTTAACAGTATTCCACCTAAATCCAGAATTTTGGTTTACTTTAAAATAAGAAACGCCAAAATTATTCCCTTCATTAAAGTCATCTATTCTAGGTATTCCAGCTTCTATGGTTGCATCTCTAAAACTATCTAAAATATCCCATGAAAGTCTTTGTTGATCAACTTTCCATTCGCCTCCAGAGCCGTGAAACTTACTCTCACCTTCATAACTATCTTCCATATTTTTGAAATATGGTAAAACGTCATCCCAACTCCAACCTTCATTACCCATTTGTCTCCATTGGTCATAATCACCTGCTTGTCCTCGCATATAAATCATACCATTTATAGATGAACAACCTCCCATGATTTTGCCTCTTGGATAATTTAGAGATCTTCCATTTAATCCTTTTTGAGAAGTGGTTTTGTAAAGCCAGTCTGTTCTTTTGTTTCCCATGCAATAAAGATACCCTACCGGTATATGAACCCAGTGGTAATTGTCATTTCCTCCAGCTTCTATTAATGCTACAGAATATCTATCGTTTGCTGATAATCGATTCGCTAAAAGACATCCAGCTGTTCCTGCACCAACAACAATAAAATCATAGCTTTGTGTCATACAGATTGCCTTTTATAATTATTAAAAATAATAAAAAAATTGATATCATAGTATTTGATATATGAATAATTTTCTATGTAAAAATTTAATCTATTTCGCGAGATAATATTTAAAACTACTTAATTCTACTTTTCATTCCATAAAGGAGTTCTTTTGTCTAAGAAGGCACTAATACCCTCGTGAGCATCTATTTCCATCATGTTAATTGTCATTACTTCAGAAGTATAATGATAAGCCTCATCCAGTGACATTTCTACCTGTTTATAAAAAGCCTCCTTTCCAATCTTAACTGTAGAAGTTGGCTTTGAAGCTATTAATTTTGCTAGGTTTAGTGTGTCAACATGAAGCCGTTCTAATGGCACACATTTATTAATAAGACCAAACTGAACAGCTTCGTTTGCACTAAGTTTTTCTCCAGTCAAAAGCATTTCCATAATTTTTTTTCTGCTAATATTTCTAGAAACAGCAACCATGGGTGTTGAGCAAAAAAGACCTATATTTACACCTGGTGTCATAAAAGAAGATTGCTCTGAAGCAACAGCTAAATCACAACTTGCTACTAGCTGACAACCAGCGGCAGCAGCGATACCACAAACCTCAGCTATAACTGGTTGTGGCAACCTTAATATGGTCTGCATTAAGATTGAACATTCATCAAATAAATTTTTAAAAAAAACTTTATTTTTCTTGTTTTGTCTTAATTCTTCTAGATCGTGCCCAGCTGAGAAACCAGGACCCTCAGAAGAAATAATTATGACTTTTGTTTTATTTTGTGAAGAAACATCTTCTAGAGCTTTTGTAAGAGTTTTTATTAATTTTAAAGATAATGGATTGTGTTTTTTACCATTAGTTAATTCTATCCTAACTATGTTTTCAGTTTCATTTTTAATAGAAAAAAAATTATCCATTTTTTGATCATAAATTGTTTAAATACTCATTTGAAACATATTTTGAATTTTGGTCAATCAATAATCTTATTTTATTGTTTGTTTTACTTAAAATAAAAAGCACATTAAATTTGATAAAAAAGAATTGTTATTAAATGAAAAATTTTAATTATAGAGTTTTAGTCTTAATTCTAACTGGAACAGCTGCCCTTGCTCTAGCAATAGGTATTGGTAGGTTTACTTATACTCCTATACTGCCCTTTATGTTAGAAGAATTAAATATTACTAAAACTGAGGGCGGCTTAATTGCCTCATGGAATTTTTTTGGATACCTATGTGGTTCACTGTTATCAATTTCTTCAATTTTTAAAAAAAGAGTTAAGTTAGTTTTTTTTATTTCTATAGTTCTTTCAATATCAACTACATTTTTAATGAGCATAGGTGATGAAGTAATTTTTTTTATTATTGTTCGATTTTTGAGTGGTTTATCCAGTGCTTTTGTTCTCATATTTGGCACGGCTTTAATTTTACCAAGCATACAAGCATTTGGGAAAAAATCACTAAGCACTTCACACTTCATGGGTGTAGGTTTTGGAATAGTCATATCTTCCATTCTAGTAACATTTTTAGGAGAATTAGGTTTCCATTGGGATGATTTATGGATTGGTGTAGCTGTGTTATCAGTAATTTTAGCCGTTCCAATTTTTATAAATACCCCTAACGAAATTTTGCAACATTCATATCCTCAAAATTCAAATTATAAAAATAATTTTAGTTTTTCTTTAATTTCTATTTCATATGGTTTGTATGGTTTTGGATACGTAATTTTGGGAACTTTTATTTCAGCCATGGCTAGGGAAACATCTGGTTTGGAAACTACTGAAATGTATGTTTGGTTGCTAGTAGGTCTAGCAGGCATACCCATGGTTATTTTTTGGCCATGGATTGGCAAAAAAATCGGGAATGATTTAGCCCTTTTTTTAGCTTGTGCTATAATGGGATTAGGAATTTTAATGCCTGTATTATTAGAAAACAAGGTAGGTATTACTATGGCATCAATTTTACTTGGCTCAACTTTTATACCAATAACAGCACTTGCATTACTAGAGGGTCAGTCTAGATATAGTGGATCAATTATAGTATCGACTGCTATTTTAACTTCATCATTCGGTTTTGGACAAATGATAGGACCTTATTTTGGTGGGGTTATAATAGATTTATTTAATTCTTATAATCTTGCATTAACAATATCCTCCATATCACTTTTTCTGGCTTCTGTAATGATGATTAATCCAACAAGGTTTTTTAATAGAAAATTTACAAATATTCCTTGAGTATTTTTGAACCTAAATCTGCTACGGGTTCTGCTTGTTCTCCTACTTCATAGGCATTTTCACCTGAATTATTTCCATCAATAACACGTTTTGCTATACCTTGAAGAATGCCTGTAAATCTAAAACAATTAAACGCTAATAAAAACTTCCAATATTTTGGCTTATCAAAACTAGTTAAATTTAAATAACTTTCTAAAATTTTTTCTTCTGTTGGTATACCAGAGTATAAATTTTGATTATTAAAAATACTCAAACCACCTATTGGCCATTTTTTTTCGAATCTAAGCATTAATACCCAGTATGATAAATCAATAAAAGGGGGTGATAGTGTTGATAATTCCCAATCTAACAACCCAATTATTCTTGGTATAGATCTATTTTTTTCTAAAATCATATTATCTAAACGAAAATCACCGTGTAAAAGACATGGTTTCAAATTATCTATTTCAGTTGGAATATATTTTGGTATTGTATCAATTAAATATTCCATACTCTTTATATGTTTTGTTTCAGTGTCCCTGTATTGTTTTATCCATAATTTAATTTGTCTTTCAAGATAACCATAAGGTTTACCAAAATTTTCTAAACCAATTTTATTTAAATCTAATTTGACTAGTTCAGCCAAAATTTTAATTTTATGTTTATAAATTTTATTTCTTTGTTCGCCTGTATAATTTGATAGATCTGGATCAAATTCATGTATACCATTTATAAATTCCATAATATAAAATTCGCTTCCAATTATATTTACGTCACTACAATACCCATACATTTTAGGAGTTGGAATTTTTGAATTTGATAAAGCACTCATTACTTTATATTCTCTGTCAATCCGATGTGCACCTCTAAGGAGATTTCCCAATGGTTTAGACCTGAGCACAAAGCTTTTATTATTAGATTTCAAAAGAAATGTAGGGTTGGATTGGCCAGTTTCAAACTTTTTAATAAATAAAATTTGTTCATCGATTGATGTGTTTTTTTTTAACCAAAGATTTATACTATTTATTTTATTTTTTACTGACATATTTACATGACTAATTTATTATAATTGAAATATCACATTCAAATTAATTTTAGGTTTATAATACATGAGTATTCAATCTAACACTGTTTTAATAACAGGTGCAAGCAGAGGGTTAGGCGCAAATTTTTCCAAAGTATTAGCAAATGATGGTTTTAAAATTATTGGTATTGGACGTAATATGCATAATCTTAAATCAGTTATTTCGTCTCTTCCTAACCAAGATCTAGAGCATTCATATTTAGAACTTGACATTACAGATGCTTCGCAAGTGCATAAGTTGTTAAAAGATTTAAATATTTATGCCTTAATCAATAATGCTGGTATTGCAAATACTAAATTGTTACATGATGAAACTTATACAGATTTAACAAAAATATTTGATACTAATTTAATAGGTTCAATTAATGTGTCAAATGCGTTAATTCCAAATATGATTAAAAATAAATATGGGAAAATTATAAATATTGCTTCCACTCTTGGTTATAGACCTTTATCATATGTCGGAGCTTATTCCGCAACTAAAGCTGCTTTAATACAAATTACTAAATCCCAATCAATAGAACTAGCAAAACATAATATATGTGTTAATGCACTTGCACCAGGCTACATACTTACTGACATTAATAGAAAACAATTAGAAGGTGAAGCAGGCGTTTTACTTAAAAAGAAAATACCTCTTAAAAGATTTGCTACTGTTGAAGAACTTGATGTAATTATTTCTATGTTAGTTAATCCACTAAACACCTATATGACTGGCGCTACAATAGCTGTTGATGGTGGATTAAGTACAGGTCTTTGAAATTAGGAGCAATTTATGGATTTTACACTTCCTGAACATATCGAAACTCTAAGATTAAAAACAAGAGACTTTGTCAATCAAAAGATTATTCCTCTCGAGTCAGATATTTCGTCATATGATAAACATGAAAATATTAATGAAGATTTGCTAAATCAAGTCCGCTTGGATGTTAAAGCTGCTGGACTTTGGTCACCACAAATGCCTATATCCAGATCTGGTCTTGGGTTAGGTCCAATTGGTATGTCTGCACTATATGAGGAAATGAATAGATCAATTTTTGGACCAGTTTGTTTTAATTGCGCTGCTCCTGATGATGGTAATATGTACATACTCAATAAAATTGGAACTGAAGAACAAAAAGTTAAATGGCTTGATCCAATTATTAATGGTGATGTTCGTTCATCTCTAGCTATGACTGAGCCAGCACCTGGCGGCGGTTCTGATCCATCTATGATTAAAACTGAAGCTGTTTATTCAAATGGTAAATGGATAATTAATGGTCTTAAATGGTATATTACCGGAGCTGCTATTGCTTCTCATTTTATTCTACTTGCCAAAACTAAAGATGGTTTAACGGCTTTTCTTTATCATAAAGATCAACCAGGTTGGAAAATTAAAAGACGTATTCCAATCATGGGTCCTGAAGAACATGGTGGACATTGTGAGATAGAGTATAATGGCTTAGAAATTCCTGATGAAAATAGATTGGGGGAAGTTGGTAAGGGTCTTAAAATTGTTCAAATACGTCTCGGACTTGCTCGTCTTACACATTGCATGAGGTGGATAGGCCTTTCTAAAAGATGTTTAGAAATAGCTTTAGATTATGTTTCCACTAGAGAAGGTTTTGGTATTAAACTTTCTGACAGAGAATCAGTTCAAATTAAACTTGGTAAATCTGCGATGGACATTGACATTTCCCGTTTACTAGTAATGAGAGCTGCATGGAAAATTGAACATGGTAGTAAATCTCGGCAAGATGTTTCAATGGCAAAAATATATGTTGCTGATACCTTAAACAATGTTTCTGATACAGCCATTCAGTTGAATGGAGCTAAAGGT
>QBXO01000016.1 GCA_003284565.1 SAR116 cluster bacterium AG-321-K23 | reverse complement strand
AATTTGGTATTGAAACTGTCCATGCTTATATGAACCATGTGCAAGATAACGCCGAAGAAAGTATTCGCAAAGCCATTGTTACTCTAAAAGAAGGTAAATATGAATATGAACTTGATAATGGAGAGTTCATAAGGGTTAATGTAAAAATTAATAAGAAAAATCGAGAAGCTATAATAGACTTTACGGGTACAGCTTCCAAAAATCCTTTTAATTATAATGCTCCAAAGGCTGTCTGCAATGCAGTAGTATTATACGTTTTTAGAACATTGGTAGGTAACAATATACCGCTGAATGAGGGATGCTTTAAACCAATTAAGATAATTATACCAAATAACTCTATGATAAATGCCAAGTATCCGTCCGCAGTCATAGCAGGAAATACAGAGGTAAGCCAATTGACATGTAACGCTTTGTTCGGTGCATTAGGGGTGATTTCTGGGAGTCAAGCAACTATGAATAATTTTATTTGGGGGAATGACAAAATTCAAAATTATGAGACTATTTGTGGTGGCACTGGCGCTGGTCCTAACTTTAATGGCACTTCGGCTATTCAAACTCATATGACTAACACAAGAAGCACTGATCCTGAAGTATTGGAAACTCGTTTTCCTGTAAGACTGGAAGAATTTTCAATTAGGAAAAATTCTGGTGGTAAGGGTAAGTTTAATGGGGGTAACGGAGTTACAAGAAAACTAAGATTTTTAGAGCCAATGACAGTTACAACATTATGTTCACATAGAAAGATAAAACCATTTGGTTTGAATGGTGGTAACCCTGGTGATTGCGGGAGAGAATGGCTTGAAAAAACTGATGGCAGTATTTTAAATTTAAAAGGAAATGATAGTTGTGAAGTTAAAGTTAATGATCTTTTTATTATGGAAACACCAGGAGGTGGCGGCTATGGTAAAAATTAAAATTAATTAAACACTTTCAATAAAGTCTAATAAATTTTTTTTGATATCTTCACTTTGAATATGAAACCTATCTACTGCCTGTGGCCAATCGGTATCGGCGAACTCTTTCTTTAAGATTTTATATTCATTACTTATTTGTAAGTCTTGTTTTAATTTCGATCTTGAATACAGTATTAATGCAATTGCTCTTGGGTCCATTACCCTAACATCAAAGCTTAGTTCGACTACCTTATTGTAATCCTCAGCAAAAAAATATCCAAGAATTAAGTCTTTAACTCTATTATCGGATGATGACTGACCTTGAGGAATTGGATCCAGTTCATATGCCTTATTCAGTAACTCTAATCCTTCATCAACCTTACCAGTTCTAACTAGAACCTCTCCGTAACCAGAAAGTACTCTTGGGTCATTAGGAACCATGTTAAATGCCTTTCTTCCGTGATCTTCCGCCAAAACATAATCGTGGTTGCTTAAATAAACTGCTGATAACATTCGGTGACATTCAAAATCATTTTCATTCAATTCTAAGGCTTTATCTATATTTTGTTTAGCTTCCGCAAAAATTTCTTCAGCATTTTGGTCAGAAAAACCTCTAAACATTGCTTGACCTAAAGTACAACATTTCCAAGCATATGCTTGGGCATTATTTACATCAGCTTCAATAGCTTTGTCGAAATTTTTTAAAGCTTCCTGACAAGCTTCTTTTGTAAATTTATGATGGTTTTCCTTACCCCTAAGTAAATATTCGTATGAACTTATATTTTCAGTGGGCTTTCTTTTAGATCTTTGCAAAGAACTGATCTCAATTTCACCTAAAAGAGCAATTGAAATTTTTCTAACTATTTCGTCCTGCAAGTCAAATATATCCTCAAGTACCCTATCGTACTTATTACTCCAAATAATATTATCATCTTTTGCATCGCTCAATTCGATACTTATTCTAACTCTCTTACCCGAAGCCCTTATGCCTCCTGTTACAATAAAATCTAAATCGAATTTCTTAGAAAATTCTCTAATATCTTGATTTTCGTCTTTAAAATTTACAGTTGTTTGTCTTGAGATTATCTCAAACTCACGCATCATAGAAAATTCAGTTATTAGATCTTCAACTATACCATCAACTAAAAAACCACTATCTTCATCTTTACTTGTGTTAGCAAAAGGTAAGATTGCAAATTTGGGTTTTTTATTAATATTTATTTTCGTAGTATTTTTTATTTTACTTTTGCCATCACCCAGTAAAGAAAAAACTTCAAAATCATTTGAAATATTTTTTAATTCAATTTTACCTAAAGCATGAATGGTTTCGTCAATTTTATTATGAATTTGTTGCTTAACAACTTCTGAAATTAATATTTCACCAACTGGTGATTGGCTTTCAAGACGAGCTGCTATGTTCACCCCATTTCCATAAATATTATCACCTTCAATTATAATATCATCTAGGTGTATCCCTACTCTCCATGATAATTTAGGATTTGTTTCTTCAACTAAATTTCTATTTTTTATAGAATTTTGAAAATTAATAGCTGCTTTAGTGGCTCCAACTGGACTATCAAATTCTGCTATTATTGAGTCGCCAGCTGTGTGAAATATTCTACCAGCAAATTTACTTATTATAGGGTCTATAATTTCTCTACATTCTTTTAAGCTAATTAAAGTTTTTTCTTCTTGGGATTCCATATGTTTGCTGAAACCAACACAATCAGCTGCTAAAATTGTTGCTAATTTTCTTTTTACCTCAGACATATAAACCTAACCGAATCTTAAAATTATTCTCATTTCGTGAACAGAAATAAAATTAACCTACAATTTGTATGTTACGATTTTTTTATAATAATTGAAGTAAAAGTTAATGATTAGTAATAATAAAACTGATGACCAATTAATTTGCTTAAAAACTGGATCAAAAGCTCAAATAATTGACTATTTTGATAAAGATAAAGTTCGATATGCAAAAATTAAAATTGATGTAAAATTTGGGAATACATCGGTCCAAATTTTGAGGTCACTTCAATTAAATGAAATTGACAACTATTTTAGTCTTTCTTAGTCGTAATTGAATAATTTAAATAATCTTTAAAAATAACGGGACTAAGATTGATGTTAATAATCCGCTTAATCCCATACCTACTGCTGCATAGACACCTGCATTTTTATTTCTACTCATAGCCCTTGCTGTTCCAATACCATGACTTGTTAGTCCTAAGCTAAATCCTCTTGCGTCCATATTTTTTAATTTCATTACATCAAATACAAAAGCACCCAATGAAGCACCAACTACTCCAGTCAAAATAGTAATAATTGCGGTTAAAGATGGGATGCCACCAATTATTTCAGAAATACCCATTGCTATAGGTGCAGTTACATTCCTTGGAAGGAGGCTCATTATTAATTCTTTTGGTAATTCTAGGTATAAAGATAGAGAATATGTAATTAAAATTGCAAAAGTTGACCCTAAGATTAACGATATTAGTATGGCTTTACTATTTAAGATAATTAAATTCCATTTTTTATAAATTGGTATTGCTAAAGCTACTGTCGCAGGACCTAAAAGGAAGTGAATAAACTTTGCGCCATCAAAGTAACGTTCATACTTAATATTAAATAAAATTAAAATTAAACTCACTATTAGAACACTCATTGCCACAGGGTTTAAAAGAGGAAACAAGTTGGATTTTTTATATGCCATATCTGCTATTAAATAAGATCCAATAGTAAGTGTTAACCAAAATAATGGCTCGGCTTGTAGATAAACCCAAATACTATATAATTTGTCCTGATCAATCATCTAGAGTTTTCTTTCTAAGAATTTTTTCCATAACATACGCCGTTAAAGCAAGGGTTAATAATGTCCCTAAAATAATTACCAAGACAACTGAAGCAAGATTATCTTCTAAAAGAGAAAGATGCATTACAACACCTACTCCAACCGGAATAAATAAAAGCGGAAGATAATTTAATAAAATTTCTGCTGAATTATACAAATCTTCTTTAATGAGTACTGCTCTTTCTCTTTTTTGTATTAGAAGCAGTGTAATTAAAAGTAAAACTAGACCAACAACTGGTCCAGGAATACTCAAACCAAAAAATTTCTGAAAAAGTTCACCTATTAGTTGGTATAATAAAATTATAAAAATACTCTTAAGCATTTTTAAATACTTCTAAAAACTACAGAAATTAAATCAAAAAAAGGCCTGAATACCCGTTTGTGCTCTTCCTAATATAAGTGCATGAACGTCATGAGTGCCTTCATATGTATTAACAGTTTCTAAATTCATTAGATGACGCATCACTTGGTATTCAGCATGTATACCATTTCCCCCGTGCATATCCCTTGAATGTCTAGCAATTTCGAGTGCTTTTCCACAATTATTTCTTTTTATGAGCGAAATTGCTTCTGGTGCTAAACTACCCTGATCAAATAATCTCCCAACTTGAAGAGCAGCACCTAAACCTAATGCAATTTCAGTTTGCATATCTGCTAATTTTTTTTGAATTAGTTGAGTAGCTGCCAATGGTTTACCAAATTGTTTTCTATCTAATGTATATTGACGAGCCCTATGCCAACAATCTTCCGCAGCACCCATGACACCCCAAGCTATTCCGTATCTAGCTCTATTCAAACATCCAAAAGGACCTTTTAAACCAGTAACGTTAGGCATTAAGTTTTCTTCTGGAACGAATACATCATTCATTACAATTTCACCAGTTATTGAGGCTCTTAGAGATAATTTACCTTTAATTTTAGGCGCGCTTAAACCATTCATTTCCTTTTCTAGAATAAAACCTTTGATTGCGTCACCATGTTCTTTTGACTTTGCCCAAACAACAAACACATCAGCAATTGGCGAATTTGAAATCCACATTTTAGAACCAGATAAGGAATATCCACCTTTTACTTTACTAGCAGTTGTTTTCATAGAACTTGGATCTGAACCTGCGTCAGGTTCGGTTAATCCAAAACATCCAATTAGTTCACCAGAAGCAAGCTTAGGCAAATATTTTTGTCTTTGATCTTCAGTTCCATAAGCGTATATTGGATGCATAACAAGTGAAGATTGTACGGACATCATTGATCTGTAACCTGAATCAACTCTTTCAATTTCTTTGGCTACCAAGCCATAAGAAACGTATGAGGCGCCTGCACAGCCATATTTTTCTGGGATTGTTATTCCCAATAAACCGAGTTCACCCATTTCTCTAAAAATATTTTTGTCTGTTTGTTCTTCTAGAAATGCTTCTTCTACCCTGGGTAAAAGTTTAGCTTGCGCGTATTCATGAGCAGTAGATTTAATTAGAGCTTCTTCTTCAGATATTAGAGAATCTAATAAGAGTGGGTCTTCCCAATTAAATTTAGGTTTAGATTTTGTTGTTTTTATATCAACTACATTTTTGTCAATATCAATGCTTGTGTCCATCGTACATCCTTAATTTTTTATGCATAATACTTAAATAAATTTTAAAAACAATACTTATTAGTCCATATTCATACTGTTTAAGTGTCTCTCTACAAAGTCTAATCTATCTTGTCCCCAGTAAATTTGATCTTCAATAATATACGTAGGTGCACCAAAAACATTTTTTGTTATAGCTAGTTGAGTATATTTGTTCATGATATCCGAACATTTTTCACTTTTAGCTAATAAGATGATATTTTCAGCATCAAAATTCATTCTATTTAAAATTTTTTTTAAAACATCTTCATCATCAATATCCAGGTTTTCTACCCATAAAGAATTCATAATTTTAAAAGCAAGTTCGAAATAATTATCTAACTTTTCAATTTTTGCTGCAATAATGATTAAAGAAGGTAAAAGAGATTTTGAAGGAAAAAAATTAGGTTGAGTATTTAAATTTATATTTAAAAATTTAGACCATCTAGTTAATTCTTGTAATCTTAATTTTTGTCTTTGTGGTGGTCTTTTGGATACAGGAAGTCCTCCTGATATTGGAAATATCTCCCCATAGTTAACTGGGTATATGTTAAGTTTAGCATTAAATTTATTTACCAAATCACCAAGTCTATTATGTCCCAAGAATGTCCAGGGACTTCCATGACTCATAAAATAATCAATTGAAATCATTTTGAACCAAATCCAGAGCCTGCAGTTTTATATTCTTCTCTGGGTGGACTAAATACATCAAGGATTTTAGCACCTTGTGGACCTGCAATTATTCCATGTTCAACTCCACCAGGTGTTTGCCAAAAATCTCCTTTTTTAATTTCTATTTCTTCACCATTTTGAATTCTAATTCCTGAACCTTCAATCAAAAAACCCCATTGTTCTTCTGGGTGAGAATGAATTTTACCTTTTGCATTCGCCTCAATATTGACAATGGATAACATAGCATCACTTCCACAAAATATTCTTGTGGTCACACCTTCTGCAAGTTCTCTTTTAATTCCAGCATCTAAGTCATTGATATTATGAAAAAAATTTTTCTGTGACATTATTGTCTCCAATTGTACACTTAAGAAGGTTTGTCACCGGCAAAAGTAATTCTATGCATTAATCTTCTTTGTCCATGGTAATCATTAATAGGATTATGCATTGTACACCTGTTATCCCATATTGCTACAGATCCAGGTTTCCATTGAAATCTACAAGTAAATTCTGATTTAATCTGATGCTTGTATAAATACTCTAAAATTGGTGTGCTCTCATCTTCAGTCATACCTACAAAATTAGTTGTATGGGCTTCATTAACATATAAGGATTTTCTTTTTGTTTCTGGGTGAGTTCTAACAACAGGATGAATTGCCTTTAGTTCGTCACCTTTTAATCCAACAGATGCATGCTTCATAATATCAGATCTTGTTTTAGCTACTCTTGACTTCCCTGAAATGTTGACTGCTTCTAAAGTGTCTAAGAATTTTTTCATTCCATCTGATAAGCTTTCGTAAGCCATATATTGATTAGACCACTCAGTATCTCCTCCATAATCAGGTATTTCTATACCATATAACATTGTACCCATTGGGGGCTTGTCTTGATATGTAGTATCACTATGCCATATACCCCCAAAGTTATTTTTATCAGTTTCTTTTTTTAAAATTGGTGTAATTTCTGGAAAATTTTCTAAACTCTTTACAAAAGGATATATAATTGGCTTACCAATTTTTTCTGCAAATGTTTTAAAAGAACTAGGACTAAATTCCTGATCTCTAAAAAATATCACTTGATAAGATAATAAAGCGCTATAAATTTCGGAAATGATTTCATCAGAAAGATTTTCTGAAAGATTTATGTTTTCAATCTGAGCACCAAGGGCACCTGCAATCGGTTTTACTTCAATATTCTCAAAATTCGTTTTCGTCTTAACATAAAGGTTCATTTTTTTAATGTATCCTAAAATCGGGTTATAAAATATTTAAAATTTATTTGCACTAATTTGATTAGTAATAAATAATTTAAATCATAGATAAAAATAAATATTTTTCAATTTATACAGAGTAATTTGAATGAAAAAAATTACATCACCGCACCTCGACGTACGCCCTAGTTGGTTAAATAAATTAAAAGAAAAGCCCATTCTTCCAAATCTAAATATTATTGATCCACATCATCATCTTTGGGACGTCGGATTTGGTAGATACTACGTGGAAGAATTGTTGGAGGATATTAATACTTCAGGCCATAACATCAAAGCAACGGTTTATATAATGAGCTCGTCAAATACAAAAATTTATCTAAAAAATGGTCCTGAAGAATTCAAACCTCTTAGTGAAATTGAATTTGCCACAAATGAAGGTAAAAGAGCTGATCTGATAAAAAATAACAAAGTTAGAGTAAATGCATCTATAGTAGGTTCTCTTGACCTAACTTACGGAAATAAATTGAAACCAGTAATTGAAAAGGGTTTGGAAATAAGTGAAGGACGATTAAAGGGTATAAGAATGCTTTTGGCAGCACACCCAGATCCTAGGATTAAATCAGGGGCTGTAAAGTCTGATTTATCTCTTATGTCTCATCCTAAGTTTGTTGAAGGTGCAAGATGCCTGCAAGACGCAGGACTTTCACTTGATTTTTGGATATACCACACACAATTGGGTGAAATGGAAAAAATAGCCAGGACGCTACCAGAACTTAGCATTATTCTTAATCACATTGGAGGACCTATTCATCTTGGTGAATATGAAGGAAAGCAAGCCTTGACCCACAGAGAGTGGCGTACGGCTATGATGAGATTATCAAGATTACCAAACATCAAAGTTAAATTAGGTGGATTGGGTATGGAAGTAAATGGTGCAAAATTTCACTTAAATCAAGATCCACCAAATTCCTTTGAATTAGCTAATATATGGAAACCTTGGATATATGAAACAATTAACATGTTTGGTGTAGATAAATGCATGTTTGAAAGTAATTTTCCAGTAGATAAAGGTTCTTGCAGTTATGGTTCATTATGGAACGCATTTAAAATAATTTCAGAAAACATGTCAGACAATGAAAAAAATAAATTATTTTATGAAAATGCTGCAAAAACATATAAGATACAATTATGATTATTATCTTTAGGCAAATTGTATGAAAGTTTCAATTCTTGAACAATCAGTTTCAGTTGAAGGAAAACCTCAGTCGGTAACTATAAAAGATAGTATAAATTTAGCTAAAAAAGCCGAAAAACTTGGTTACAAAAGATTTTGGGTTTCAGAACACCATAACCATCCTACAATTATTGGGACCGCACCTGAAATATTGATGGCGGCCATAGCATGTAATACATCTACAATAAGGATTGGAAGCGCAGGAATAATGTTACCTCATTATTCACCACTTAAAGTTGCAGAACAATTTAGAGTTTTAGAAGCGATAGCCCCCAACAGAATTGATTTAGGTTTGGGAAGAGCGCCAGGTTCTGATGGAAGAACTGCATTGGCATTAAATCCAAATAGCCGAAATGACAGTGAACATTTTCCAAGTAATGTAAGAGATTTAATGGCATGGGTTTCAAATAATAAATTAATAGAAGGTCATCCATTTAGAAATTTAGTTGCTCAACCTATTTCTAATACTTCACCAGAAATTTGGATGTTGGGGACATCTAACTACGGAGCTCAATTAGCAGCATATTTAGGAATTCCATATTGTTTTGCTCACTTTATTACAGATGGACGGGGAGTTAAAGAAGCTTTAAACATATATAGATCTGAATTTCGTCCATCAAAACAATATCAAAAACCTATTGTTAATGTTTGCTTGTGGGCATTAACTGCTAATACAAATGAAGAAGCAAAATATTTATTTTCATCTAGAGCAGCTTGGAAGATTGGAAGGAATTATGGCCAACTTGGGCCTATAACTGATCCCGACAATGCCTTAAATATTATAAATGAGAATAATTGGATTGAACAATTTGAAAGCATGTATCAAAATTCAATTGTAGGAGATGCTAAGATTACAAAAGATAAAATTTTAAAATTAGTAAATGACAACAAAATTGACGAAATTGCAATTTTAACATGGTGTCATGACGAAAAATCTCGCATGAAGTCTTATGAAATTTTTGCAGATACATTTAGTCTTTCTTCAGAAAAAGAACTTGAGAAAACCTCTATATAAATTGAATTTTTTTAAAAACTTCTTATATCAAGTTAATCAATAATGGAGTAAAAATTGTTTTCAATTCAAAAATTTGTATACAAATTAAATATCATTTTAATATTTACATTTATTTTATCACTTAGTGCATGTAGTAAGATCGATATGAAACAATTTGAAAATAACACACCGAACCTAGATTTGTTCTCTTTTTTTGAGGGAAATACAATTGCATATGGAATTTTTGAAGATAGATTTGGAAACCTGAAAAGACAGTTCAGAGTAAATATCTCTGGAAAAATTGAAAATCAAACATTAACCCTTGACGAAGAATTTTTATATGATGATGGCGAACAAGCAAATCGTATTTGGAAAATCAAAAAGACTACTGAAAATAATAAGATAGCATATGAAGGCCAAGCTGATGATATTGAAGGTAAAGCGTCTGGATCAGTATCTGGCAATACGATGAATTGGTCTTATGATATTTATCTCAATATCAAAGGATCTAATATAAAAGTCCACTTTAATGATTGGATTTACAAACAAAGTGAAAACTTGGCAATCAACAGGGCTTATGTAAGTAAATTTGGCATCAATATTGGATCAGTTACTCTGGTTTTTTTAAGAGGTGAGACTGCTGCACAAATAGGACCTCTAAATCTCAATAGCTGGTAGTATTTGATGCAAAAAAAATTACATCTTATTTTTATATTAATCTTTCTTTCATTTTCTGATGTAGTACTTTCAAATACTAAAAACATAATTGAAGAAGACCAAAAAACTCTAAATATATTAAAAAATTATCTATCTGAACAAATTGTAGTTGGGAAAGCTAATTTTAAATTTCTTTTTTGGAATATGTACGATGCCAAACTTATTACTGAAAGTGGTGACTATCCTTCAAAAAAGTTTGCTTTAATTTTAAGATATAATAAAGATTTTTCAAAAAAAAGCGTTGTAGATGAAACAATTAATCAACTAGAAAAACAAAAAACATACAATCAACAAGAATTAGAAGAAGTTAAAGCATTGTTGAATAGAGCATTCAGAGAAATAAAAAAGAATAATAAATTTATTGGTATAAAAAATAATAATGAAGCAGTCTTTTATTTTGAAAATGAAAAAGTTTTAGAAACAAATAACACTGAATTCATAAATCACTTTTTTGATATATGGTTAAGAAAAGATAGTCAAAACCCAGAGTTTACAAGAAATTTATTGGGAAAGAGTTAGGGGTACCTAAAATGAAATTGAGTGCATTTTTCTTTGAAATTGTCCCTTTATCTGGATTTTTTATAGGCGCTCAATATTACACTTTAATTATTGCTGCCATAATATCATTAATTCTTGGACTCTTCGTCATGCTTACATTTTATTTAATAGAAAAACGTATTTCTAAGTTTCAAATCTTTGGAATTTGTATGTCAGCCCTTTTTACTTTATTTGCATATTTGTTTAATGATGACCAATTTGTAAAAATCCAACCTACAATTTTCAATGGTTTTTTTAGTGCAGTCTTACTGATTGGTATATTTTATAAGAAAGCCATGATGAAACAATTTTTTGGATCTCAATTCTCTCTTAATGATGAAACATGGTACAAACTAAGTTTAAGATGGGGTTTGTTTTTTTTATTTCTTACTCTTATTAATGAATTATCTTGGAGATTTCTTGATACAGATGATTGGGTGTTTATAAAGGTTTTTGTTTTATCACCACTAGTTGGTATTTTTATGTTGTGCCAATTACCAATTACATTAAAAGGAAGAATTACAACTAAATAAATTTAATAGCAATAAGTACGATATGGAGACACAAAATGAATATAAAAATCATCGATGTTACTGTCCATGTTATTAAATCAAAATTAGATACACCTTTTGCATTCTCACAAGGCTGGGTAAATAAAAGATCAGCAACTATTGTCCAAGTTAAAGCTAGTGGAGGCATAGTTGGATGGGGTGAAGCATTCTGCCAAGGTTTAGAGCCTCCTGAGATATCCGCAGCTGTTATTGAAAACGCTTTAAAACCCATTTTGTTAGAAGAATCTCCGCTAAATATAGAAGTCCTATGGCATAAAATGTATAACGCAACAAGAGATTATGGAAGAAAAGGATCTGTCATATCTGGTATAAGTGCTGTGGATATAGCATTATGGGACATTGCAGGAAAATACTTCGATCAACCTATATATCAATTATTAGGAGGTGCATTTAGGACAAAAATCAAACCTTACGCAACTGGTTTTTATAGATTAAAAGGAAAAGGTGAAGCTAACAGATTAGCAGAAGAAGCTTTATGTCATTTCGAAAATGGTTTTGACCACATGAAAGTCAAACTTGGTTTTGGAATAGAAGATGATTTAAACTGTATGGAAACTATACGTAATGCACTAAAAGACAAAAATATTACTCTTATGATTGATATTAATCACGCTTATGGTAGATCTGAGGCACTGCAATTAGGAAAAAGCTTAGAGGAATATAAATTACGCTGGTACGAAGAACCAGTAGTTCCTGAGGATATTAAAGGTTATTCAGAATTAAGATCTAAATTAGACATTCCTATAGCAGGAGGTGAAAATGAACATACTCTATTTGGATTTAAATCACTCTTTGTAAATAATGCAGTTGATATTGCTCAACCAGATATTGGTTCTTGTGGAGGTATAACAGGTGCCAAACATATTATCAATTTAGCACATAGTTTTGGAGTAGAAGTAAATCCACATGTGTGGGGTTCCGCAATTGCTCAAGCAGCTTCAATTCAAGTAATTGCATCAATTCCAGTGACCCATTTTTCAGTTTTTGCTAGAGAACCTATTTTAGAATATGATCAATCAAGTCATCCTTTTAGAAGAGAATTACTTGAAAATCCATTTGAGCTTCAAAATGGTATGGTCAACGTACCAAAAGGGAAAGGTTTAGGAATTGAGATTAATTTAAATACAATTAAAAAATATAAGACTAATTAACTCAGATGATGATTGAACTCTTAGATCCAATAATCAAATCGCATAAGATAGAAATCTCAAACGGTCTAAATGTGCATTATTTAGAAGCTAATTCACATAACCCCAAAAAAAGAACTGCTCTTCTTCTACATGGTTTCCCCGAATTAAGTTTTAGTTGGCGTAAAATCATACCTAGCCTAGCAAATGAGGGCTTTAGAGTTATTGCACCTGACATGAGAGGTTATGGTCTTACCTCAGGAGGAGCAAAAGATTTTGATGCTGACATATCTGAATATCGATTATTAAACTTAACCACTGACATTATAAGTCTTTTGAGTTCGTTAAATATTGATAAAATTGATTTATTAGTAGGTCATGATGCAGGTTCATCAGTTGCTGCAGTATCTGCTCTAATTAGACCGGACATTTTTAAATCTGTAGTAATGATGAGTGCTCCATATAGTGGAGTTCCAAATATTAAAAGCGATTTATCATTTGAAGATCCTCTTCATAAAGATTTAGCAAAATTAGATCCTCCCAGAAAACATTATCAGTGGTATTACTCTACTGTTGAAGCCAATAAAGATATGCATTTAAAAAAAGAAAAATTACACAAATTTTTACGAGCATACTATCATATGAAAAGTGCAGACTGGAAAGAAAACTTACCCTTTGAGTTGAATGCTTGGGATGCAGAAAACTTAGCTAAAATGCCTGAATATTACATTATGCATCTTAACCAAAACATGGTCCAAAGCGTGATGCCTCACTATCCTCAAAACAATTGTTATGAAAATTGGTTAAATGACAAAGAATTAGAAGTTTATACTGATAGCTTTTTAGAAAATAGTTTTCAACCTGCATTAAATTGGTATAGATGCATGACTTCAAATTATCTTAATAGTGATTTAAGAGTTTTTTCAAATAAAAAAATTGAAGTTCCGTCTTGTTTTATTGCAGGCGAAAAAGATTGGGGCATATATCAAAAACCAGGAGCATTAGATTTAATGGAAAATAATTTATGTTTAAATTATAAAGGTAGACATATTATCAAAAATGCAGGACATTGGGTTCAACAAGAAAATCCGAAAGATGTCATTAAAACTTTAATAAATTTTTATAATAAAAATAATATCTCTTAGGAGTGATTTTGAACTTCTCTTTTTCTGGAAACCTATTTAAGGGAATTGGAATAGCTAGTATTGGCGCGTTAATTTTATCACCCGACGTTCTTTTTATGAGATGGTCTGAAATGGATGTTTGGTCAATGCTTACTTGGAGAGGACTTGAAATGGGTGTCATTTTAATCTTATTTTCAAGTTGTTTTAAAGTTTTCAGAAATAATTTTAAATACATTATTTCCAGAGTTGGTTTTGGTATAATTTTTTGCCAGATTATAAGTTCAATTTTTTTTACTTATGGCATTGCTGAAACTTCAGCTTCCTTGATATTATTTACTTTAGCAACATCGCCTATTTTTGCTGCTATATTTTCAATATTTATACTTGGAGAAAAAACAACAAAGTCAACATGGATTACGGCTTGCCTAGCCTTAATTGGTATAGGAATTTCAGTTGCCAACGGCGAAAATGTACTTAATGCACCTCAGGGTAGTGTTTTAATAGGAACTATATGTGGGATAGGAGCAGCAGCATCTTTAGGTTTAAGCTTGGTATTATTGAGGTACCAACCAAATATTCCTGCTATGACAGTTACTGGTATAAGTGCTATGGGGAATGGTTTTATTGGTTTGTTAATAGTGTCACCTAGCTTGCTTTTTCAAGGCGATATAATATCTATTTCATTGTCCGGGTTAATAATTCTTCCAATATCATTTGCATGCTTAACCTTTGCAACCAGGTATACACAAGCTTCAAATATTAGCCTTTTAATGTTGTTAGAAACAGCCCTTGGACCATTTTGGGTTTGGTTAGGAACAAACGAAACTCCAAATTTATTTATGATTTCTGGCGGAGTTATAGTTATTTTAAGCCTTGCTTGGTATATATTAGTAGATCAAATAAAAAAAATTACTAAATAATTTACTTTTTATTGAGTAAATATGTAGTTACCGCATTCTAATCTTTAAATTCTCCTTGACCAAAATTAGTTTCATAAAAATTATTTTGGTAAGTAAAATTTAAGAATGGACTGACGCCTGTGTTCTTTAGTTTTTCTATTAAGTTTTGTATTAAAATTAAATCCCCAAACAGGACCGGGCCAAGCAGGATCATCTTTATTTCTTAGAATTAAATGTAAATGTAATTGAGATACAATGTTTCCTAACATACCGATATTAATTTTATCATATTCTTCATTTGATTTAAGAAAGTCACCTAGATTAATTGCAAAATTTATTAGGTTGTTTCTTTTGTCAATGTCTAAGTCACTTAACTCAATTAAATTACTTTTCATGGGAATTAGAATAATCCAAAAAACTTCTTCTACATCCATTATCCTAATTTGAAAATCATTAAATTCTTTAACTAGAAAACTATCCTGTTCTATTTTATTATCTAATTTAAACATTTCTATTTCCTAGTAAATTGATTAAATTTTATATTATTATGATTTAGCAAGTTAATAAAGATTTCAAGTTAAGGGAAAGTCCAATGGTTAATGAAACAAATATATCAATCAATGAGAATAGGCTGTGGGATAGTTTGATGGAAATTGCAAAAATTGGACCTGGAATAGCTGGAGGTAACAATAGACAAACAGTTACCTTTGAAGATGGTGAAGCTAGAAAGCTTTTACAAAAATGGGCTTCAGAAGCGGGTATGTCACTGAAAGTTGATCAGCTTGGATCAATGTTTTTCAAAAGAGATGGAATAGAAAATCAAGCCCTTCCTGTAGTTATAGGAAGTCACCTGGACACTCAACCAACAGGCGGAAAATATGACGGTGTTCTAGGGGTTCTTGCCGGCCTAGAAGTTATCAGAACTCTTAATGACTTAAATATACAAACAAAAAGACCTATTGTAGTTGTAAATTGGACTAATGAAGAAGGATCTCGTTTCCCTCCTGCTATGATGGCTTCAGCTGGTTATGCTGGTATTTATGACGTTAATACTTTACTTGCTGCAACTGATATTGACGGAAATATTTTTGGTAAAGAGCTCGAAAAAATTGGGTGGAAAGGAACCGAACCAGTCGGTAAAGAAAAATTTCATTGTTACTATGAACTTCATATTGAACAAGGACCAATCCTTGAAAATGAAAATATAGATATTGGAGTAGTCACTCATGGTCAGGGTTTAAAATGGCTAGAAGTCCAACTTACTGGGGTTGAACAACATACTGGAACAACACCCATGAATGTAAGAAAGGATACTTCTCTAGCAATGTCAGAAATTATTTTAATCGTAAATAAAATTGCAAATCAAAACCAACCCAATGCACTTGGTAGTGTAGGACACATTGAAGTATCGCCTAACTCAAGAAATGTGATTGCTGGCCAAACAACATTTACAATTGATATTAGATCTCCTGATATTAATAAACTTAAAAAAATGGAAAACGAAATAAAGTCATTTACTAAGAAAATTTGTGAGAAATATAATGTAAACTTTGAAATGGAACAAATTGGTGGTTTTGATCCCGTTGCCTTTGATAAAGTTTGTCTTGATAACATAAGAGATAGTGCCAAAAAATTTGGATATTCCTACAAAGATATAGTTTCAGGTGCTGGGCATGATGCCTGCTGGATTAATACAGTTGCACCTTCAGCAATGATAATGTGTCCATGTGTTGACGGTTTAAGTCATAATGAAGCAGAAGAAATAAAGCCTGAATGGGCTTCTTCAAGTACAAATGTATTATTACATTCTGCAATAGCATCAGCGACCTAGAACAAATTATTTTAGTTTAAGTGGATTAGTATTAATATGAGGAGATTAACATGAGTAGAAAAGTAGCATTTATTGGCCTTGGTGCAATGGGTGGACCGATGGCACTAAATATTATCAAAAAAGAAACTAATTTATCTATTTATGACATAGAAAAAGAAAAAATGCGTCCCCATATCGAGCTAGGAGCAATTCCTGGAAATAATATTAGAGATACTGTTGAAAATGCAGATATTGTCATAACAATGTTGCCATCTACAGAAAATGTTAAATCAGTAATAACTGATCCAAATGGTGTATTGTCATACATTAAGCCCGGATCCATTGTACTAGATATGAGTACAATTGCACCAACAGGAACAGATGAAGTGAATAAAATATGCAAAGAAAAAAATATAGATTTCATTGATGCTCCGGTGGGTAGATTAGTAAGTCACGCCATTTCTGGAGATTCTCTTTTTATGATTGGATGTGATAACGAAGATGCTTTTAAAAAAGTTGAGCCGTTATTAAATGCTATGGGAACTACCATTATAAGATGTGGTAAAGTTGGCTCAGGAATAAGAGCAAAAGTTGTTAATAATTTTCAAATACTAAGCATTGCTCAAATAACAGCTGAAGCACTTACACTTGCTCAAAAAATTGGTTTAGATTTAGATACGTTTAAAGAGGTAAATGAAGGAACAACTGCTAACAACGGACAATTCCATATCAATTTTCTATCAAAAGTACTACAAAATGATATTGAACCTGGATTTACAATTGATCTTGCTCATAAAGATATGGGATTAGCAATAGAAACTGCCAATAGTTTCAGAGTTGGTTTACCTGTTGGCTCGTCAGTACAAGCAGTTTATGGTCAAGCAAGATCAGGTAAATTTGCTAAAAAAGATTTTAGCGCATTACTAGATTATGCTTGTGAACTTGCAGAAGTTGAACCTCCAAGAATAAAAAAATCATAGTTATTAATATAACAAGTTTACACAACAGGACATAAACCTCCGTCTAAATTTATTGCAGTACCTGTTATATATGCACTTCTTTTAGAAGATAAAAATGCAACTAAATTTGCGTAATCAATTTCTTCTCCAACCATGCCCATAGGTACCTTATTTGATAATTCTTTATAAAAGTCATCAATATTTCCTGACCCAGCTCTTCGTTCCCATTGAGCACTTTTAATTAATCCAATACATATTGTATTAACTCTGATTTGGTCTTTGGCATATTGATTAGCAAGAGACTTTGTTAAATTAATGCCAGCAGCTCTAGTAACTGTGGTTGGCAATGAACCAGCGTTTGGGGCTTTACCTCCACCAATCGTAGCATTAATAATTACTCCGCCATTATTTGATCTCATGTATGGAATTACTAATCGACACATTCTTATTGTAGACATTAGTTTCAAATTAATGTCATCTTCCCAGTTTTTATCGCTAACATCTTCAAACAAAGCAGCTGCTGAAGCTCCAGCATTATTAACTAAAACATCAATTTTCTTAAATTTAGATATTGTTTCTTCAACAAGTCTTTTGCAATCATCTGCTTTACTTACATCAGCTTGTATTGGTAAAACGTCATTATTTGTTTTTTCTGAAATAATCTTTGCTTTTTCACCTAAATAGTCACCTCTTCTACCACAAATTACTACATTCGCCCCCTCAGATGACAATAATTCGGCAGAAGCAAAACCTAATCCATCACTTCCTCCAGTTATAAGAATTATTTTGTTTTTCAGGTCTAAGTCATACATTCAAAGTCTCCAGTTATTAGTAAGTGCTTAAATTTTTACTATACTATTTTTATTAGCTGACTCAAGAATAGATAGTGCTACTTTCAGATTTTGTTTTGCTTCTGAAGCATCAGTTATTGGTTTCACTTTTTTATTAATTACATCAATAAAGTGTTTAATTTGTGAAATGTATGGGTCTATAGTTTCGCACTTTATATTCACTTTTTCTAATTTATTTTTCCAATTCTCTTCACCTTCTTTATATTTCCATAATCGTAGATTAGGAAACTCTAAAGAACCCTCTGTTCCAATTATTCTAAGATTGCTTTCATTTGAATAGGGTAAATGTATATTTTCCCTTGTGGAGGTTTCCCACGACCATGGAGAAGTACCGCTATCAGTAATTAGGAAATTTCCTAATACACCTTGTTCGAATTTTAAATTTACAGACATAACATCTTCTTTTTCAAAATTGTTTACCTCATTTGAAGAAAATCCAGATACCCCTCTAATTTCTCCAAATATAAATCTTAAATAATCAATGTCATGTATAAGATTTGTGATAACAGGACCTGCAGTAATTTTCTTTCTCCAATCAGGTACAAAATAATCTTGATCTTTTCTTAAAGCCCAAATTCCTGATAAACCAATAACATTCCCAATTATATTTTCTGATATGATTTGTTTTGTTTTTAAAACTACAGGATTAAATCGCCTATGATGCCCGACTAGTACTGAACATTTTTTTTTAAACGCAGTTTCAGAAATTTCTTCAGCTTCATGTACATTTGCTGAAATTGGTTTTTCAATTAAAACATCTAAACCTTGTTCAAAAGCAGATAATGCATGTTTATAATGCATAATTGTTGGCGTTGAAATTACAACACCATCAACAGTTTTATTATCTTTTAACTCTATTAAATTGCTGTAAATCGGTATGTTATTAATTTCACAGTATAACTTAGCTTCTTTACTAATATCAACGACACCACAAAAATTGACATCATCTATAGCTCTAATAGCCATTAAATGGCGCTTTCCAATAGTGCCGATGCCCATGATGGCTAGATTAATAGATTTTTCTGCTTTCATTATGATTTGATAGAACTCATAAACCTATTTATGGATACAGATCCGTCAAAAGAATGTGGAAAAACTAAAGGTGTTGCCTTAGCTTGACATTTTGCAACTACCAGGGATGGGCCTTCTTCTACATAAATTGTTTTAATTAATTTATTATAATCATTTTCGCTTCGTATGGTATAAGAGTTACTTAAGCCTGATCCTTTAGAAACAAGTTCTAAGTCTGTTTTACCTGCTGTAGCTGTAGGTTGACTACCTGTTTCAACATAAGACTCATTATCCAATACAACTATAGTTAGATTTGTAACTGGATGATTTGCAACAGTTGCGATAGAGCCAAGGCTCATTAGAGTATCACCATCACCAGTAAATAATAGAATTCTTAAATCTGGCTGTGAAGTAGCTAAACCCAATGAAAACGGGATAGCCTGTCCCATAGCTCCAATAAATCCAAAATTACCAATATTATCTCCTGCAGACATAATATCCCATGTTGATGTTCCAAGACCACTAATTACACGAAGATTGGGTTTTCTATTTTTTAAAATTTTTTGAACAAAAGGTCTTCTATCAATCATATTTATCATCCATTCTTAAATTGTTTTGCACCGATCATCTTTTGCGATAACAAAACCGCTGCAGACCGATTAGTATTAAAAGCAAATCTTGCAGCTGCATCTACAGTTGATCCAACTTCTTCTTTGTAATCAGCTCTAAAAATTTTAACATCCATTGCTTCTAAAACCTTTGGAGTTCCCAAACCCATGGGAACCTGCCATGGTATAAATTCTCCCCATTCACCTCTCATTGAAACCAAAGTAAGAAAAGGGATCCTACATATGTTTGGTAGAGCAAGAGCATTAATGCAATTACCAACCCCACTGGATTGCATCAGTAGTGCACTCTTTCTTCCTCCAGCATAAGCTCCACAAGATAAACCAACCCCATCCTGCTCTGTGGTAAGTGTAATAACATCGATTTCATTATCTTTTTCACAGAGATTTATAAGAGGTGTATGACCGGCATCAGGAACATGAGAAACCATAGTTATGTCTAAATCTTTGAAGACTTTATATATATCATCTCGCCAATCTTTTGTTACAGCAGTCATCATTTAATCCGTTTGTTAATGTCTAATTTTATGTTAAATTGTTATTTAAATAATACAAGTTTACATGTTAATATTTTAGTATAAATATTTTATACGTTTTGTTCATATAAATAAAAACCCTAACCATTAATCAAATTTACAGGACACTTAATAAATGGAGAAAAATAAGGACAAGGTTGCCATAGTTACTGGTGCTGCCAAAAACATAGGACGTGCCACATGTGAAAGTTTATCTAAATTAGGTTTCAACGTTTTAGTGCATGCTAATTCTGACAAAGACGGTGCATTAGAGACCTTAAATATTGTAAAGAAGAACAGTGTGAATGCTGACATAATGATTGGTGACTTGACCATTGAAGAAACATCAAAGCAACTCGTTAGTGAGGCGTCTAAATTAGGCGAAGTTTCAGTTTTAGTAAATAATGCATCACAAAGAGAGTTTAATAAGTTTGATGATATGACTTTTGATCAGTGGAGATTTGTTATGTCGATTAACATTGATACATTATTTCATACTTGTAAGGCAGTAATTCCACAGATGAAAAAAAATAATTGGGGAAGAATTGTAAATCTTGGAGGATTGTCAGCACATATAAGTGCAATAGGAAGGGCCCACGTTATAACATCAAAGTCAGCAGTAATTGGTTTTTCCAGAGCACTAGCAATGGAGTATGCTGAGTCAGGTATTACAATTAATACGGTTGTGCCAGGGTTGATCGATACCGTTAGAGGTGCTTCAGCAGGAAGAAGTCTTGTCCATCCATCTCATTCAAATCCTCCTATTGGAAGAAAAGGTTATCCTGTTGAAGTTGCTACTATGATTTCTAATTTATGTGGTCCTAATTCTGATTTTATAACTGGACAAACAATTCATGTTAATGGTGGTAGTTATTTTCCATAAAATATTAAAAAATGAATAATATAAAAAATAGACCAGTTGATTTTCTAGCTGCATCTTTTTTAATAATATTTTCAATTTTGTTAGGCTTAAACCAAGTTATGGTTAAGTTAGTAAATGAAGGTATGCATCCAGTTTTTCAGGTGGCTTTAAGATCCACTTTTGCAATTTTTCCAATCTTAATTTATTGCTACTTTTTAAAAAAGAAAATTATCATAAACAACGGCAGTTTAATACCTGGAATTATCGCAGGAATATTGTTTGCAATAGAGTTTATTTTTTTATTTACAGCCTTAGACTACTCAACAGTCACACGCGTATCACTAATTTTTTATACAATGCCTGTGTGGCTTACTGTAGCTGCACATTTTTTAATAGAAAATGATAAACTCAATCTAAATAAAGTATTAGGTTTGATAATTGCTTTAGCAGGGTTGTTCCTAGCTGTTTATGAACCAACTACTGGCTATGATAAGTCACAATTATATGGAGATGCATATTCATTAATGGCAAGTCTGTGCTGGGCAACAATAGCCATAATGCTCAAAACCACGCGCCTTTCAAAAGCGACACCTGAAACACAACTATTGTATCAACTTGTCATTTCTGGAGTTATTTTATTACCTTTATCAATGCAAATACCTGATTACGTCAGAAATATTGATTTAGAATTGATATTAATTTTTTCTTTTCAAGTCATTGTAATTATGTGTATGGGGTTTATAGGATGGTTATGGATAATGTCAAAATATTCTGCAAGTAGCACTAGTTCGTTTGCCTTTTTAACACCAATATTTGGCGTTTTATTTGGGTGGTTAATTATGGATGACCCAATAAATAAACAAATTTATTTGTCTTTATTTTTTACTTGTCTTGGTATCTATCTAATAAATAAAAGAAATTCAAAATTAATCTGATATTTATGCTTTTTAATTTTTAACTCTATTTTTTTTTGAACTTTTATTATTTTTTTTATCTTTGTTTTGGCTAGAAAAATTACTCTTAGGCTTACTTCTTTTTTCTATTTTTTTCCACCTGTCAGATTTTCTTTTTCCTTTAAAATCAATATTTTTAGGTTTATTTAATTTCTCTTGATCTTTGTCTTTTAAAAATAATTTTTTACTTCTTCTTTTCTTGTTTTGTGAAGGTTGGGAATTTGCTCCATCAAGTTTTGGTGGTTCTTTTAATAATTTTACCATGATATGTCGTTCTATTGGCTTTTTATTATTTACAAACTCAAGCAATGAACTAGAAGTTTGTTCTGAAATTTCGACATAAGTAACTTTTGTTTGTATCTTAATAGAACCAATGTCTCTTTTTGATAGATTTCCTGCTTTACAGAGCATTGCTACCAACCATCTTGGTTCTGCAGTATCATCTCTTCCAACAGAAAGTTCAAACCATATGCTTTTGGTAAAAGTAGAGTTTTTTGAATTTGAATTTCTTTTGTCGGATGGATTTTTTAAATCTTCTGGAACAGATAAATCCTTACTAACTAGTCTGTAATATGCAGCAGCCAACTGATTAATTGAATTTTTTGAAACTAATTCATCTACAAAATCTTGTTCTTCTGTTTCTATTGGATCGTCAAAAATTTTGTTTTCAAGAATTCTTTTTTTGTCTTCACTTAATATTTCTTCTCTTGATGGAGGTAAAGTCCAGTGAGGCTTTATATTAGCTTGGCCAAACAAACGTTCAGCAGTTCTATTTCGATTTTGAGGAACAAGAATTACACATACTCCTTTTCTGCCTGCTCTACCAGTTCTTCCACTTCTATGAAGTAATGTATCTGATGTTCTTGGTATATCCGCATGTATGACTAAATCAAGATTTGGTAAGTCTAAACCTCTAGCAGCAACATCAGTAGCAACGCATACTCTTGCCTTAGAAGATCTCATAGCTTGTAAAGCCATATTTCTTTCGTTCTGGCTTAATTCCCCTGAAAGCGCAACAGCTGAAATACCTCTGTTAGTTAAACGACTAGTCATATGATTTACAGCCATTCTAGTAGCACAGAAAATTATAGAGTTTGTCGCCTCATAATATCTAAGAGTGTTAATGATGGCGTTTTCTTGATCACTTGAAACAATTTTAAATGCTTTATATTCAATATCGATATGCTGTGAATTAGACTTTCCAATACTAATTCTAACAGCATCTTTTTGATAGCCTTTTGCAAGATTAGCAATCGCCTTAGGAACTGTTGCTGAAAACATTAATGTTTGTTTTTCCTCAGGTGTGGTGTCCAAAATAGCTTCTAAATCTTCTTTGAATCCCATATCTAACATCTCGTCAGCTTCATCTAGAACTACAGTTTTAATTTCCTTTAATTTTAATTTATTGCTTTCAATATGATCTCTTAATCTTCCGGGTGTACCAACAACAATGTTAGGTTTCATTTCTAAGTTTCTTTTTTCAGCACGTATATCCATTCCGCCCACACAAGAGATTATTTTTGCATCACAACTCTCAAGAAGCCAAGTCAACTCGTTTTTTACTTGTAAAGCTAGTTCTCGTGTAGGAACAATGATAAGTGCTTGAGGCAGTTTTAAATTTTTAAAATTAGTTTCTTTGCCAAGTATATTTTCTACAATGGAAAATCCAAATGCAATTGTTTTACCAGAACCTGTTTGTGCAGAAACTAATAAATCTAATCCAGAATAACTTTTTTTAACAACTTCTTCTTGAACAGGTGTTAATTTTTCATACCCTCTCTTAATCATTGCTTCGGCTAAAGCACTTGGGATTCCTGATTTTTTTAACATGATTAACTTTCAGTTTATAAGAGATGTTTTAAGAAATACTTTCCATATTTCATTTTAAATAAAATAATTAACTAGACTGTCCTTTTAGTCTTCAATATCAATAAAGTAAAGCTTTACAACGTTTTATTTGTTATTAAATCTTAATTTAGAAATAGTAAAAATATTGAAAATGCAAAAGAACTTTGATGTCATTATTATTGGAGCCGGTGCAGCTGGTTTAATGTGTGGAATTGAAGCAGGAAAAAGAAATAAAAAAGTTCTTATTATAGAACATACTTCCAAGATAGCAGAAAAAATAAGAATATCTGGTGGAGGAAGATGCAATTTTACAAATTTATACAGTAATAATGAAAATTTTTTATCAAAAAACAATCATTTTTGTAAATCAGCTTTTTCAAAATACACACAAAATGATTTTATAAATTTATTTAAGAAACATAAAATTGATTTTCATGAAAAGAAATTAGGTCAGCTTTTCTGCAATAATTCTGCAAAAGATATCATTGAGATGTTAATTAATGAATGTGAAATGCAAAATGTTAAGATCAAAATAGACACAAAAGTTAAATCAATAGTTCGTAAAGGAAATTTATATACATTAAAGACAGCAAATGAAAATTTTTTATGTTCTTCTCTTGTTATTGCTACTGGTGGATTATCAATACCTAAAATAGGTGCATCTGATTTTGGATATAAAATAGCTAATCAATTTGATCTTAAAGTTACTAAACTTTACCCTGCTCTTGTCCCATTAACTTTTCAAGACAACACTTTAGAATTTTGTAAATCACTAGCAGGTATTTCAGTTGAAGCAACGGTAAAAATTAATAAAACAATTTTCAATGAAGGATTGATTTTTACTCATAGAGGTATTAGTGGACCCTCAATTTTACAAATTTCTTCATACTGGAAACCTGGTAATGAGATAGAAGTTAATTTATCACCACAAAATTCTATGGATGAAATTTTAAAAGAGAGAAGAAAAAAAACACCTAAACAAAATATTTCAAATGTTATATCAGATTTTCTTCCAAATAAATTAGCTTTAGCCATTACTAACTTGCTAAATACAAAACAAAAAATTGGTGAAGCATCTAATGAAACACTTAATAAGATTTCTGATTTTATTAATAAATTGAGGGTCTTACCAACAGGAACTGAAGGTTACAAGACCGCAGAGGTTACATTGGGTGGGATTGATACAAGTGAAATTGATTCATCTACTATGGAATGTAAAAAATATTCTGGATTATATTTTATTGGAGAAGTTATTGACGTAACAGGACATTTAGGTGGACATAATTTTCAATGGGCTTGGTCAAGCGGTTATGCTGCGGGTCAAAATGTTTGAGTTAAATAATAGTCCTTTTTGCAGCCTCTGAAGTATGGTCACCAGCTTCATCCCAGTATGGGATTGGCCCGTAAATTTCTATCAAAAAATCTAGAAATGCTCTTACTTTAGGAGATAAATGTTTTCCACTTGGGTAGACTGCGTAGATTGGTACATCTTCTTGAACATATTCATCTAAAATTGATACCAACGTACCTGCAGCTATATGTCTTCCAACCACAAATCTTGACAACATGGCTAAGCCACCACCATTAATTGCTGATCTAAGGATTGCATCACCATGATTGAACTGCAACTTTCCTTTAGCATGGATCAATTTAATTTTACCATCCACTAGAAAGTGCCAGTCGTTATAGGGGCTCCCACTTCTAAATGAAATAATATCATGATTTAATACTTCGTCCGGGTGATTTGGTTTACCATTTTTTTTAATATATCCTGGAGACGCAAACAAAGTTCTTGGATTAGGAGCGAGCTTTCTTGCTATAAGTGATGAGTCTTTCATAACCGCAATTCTTATACCCAAATCTATGTTATTATCAACTAAATCAACAACTTCGTCTGAAATGATCATCTCTATTTCTACTTCTGGGAAACGCTCTCTAAATAAAGGAAGATGTGGTGCAATGTGTCTATAAGAAAACGTTCCTGGCGCTGTAATCCTAAGATGTCCTCTAGGAGCATTAGTAGCGCTTGAAACAGCTGCCTCAGCTTCATCTACATCACCGATTATTCTTCTTGCTCTATCTAGATAAGCTAAACCAACCTCAGTAAGTGAAACAGATCTAGTGGTTCTATAGAGTAATCTTGCTCCTAATCTATCTTCCAAAGCAGATATGTGTTTTGAGACCACAGACGGTGATAAATCTAGTTCCCTGCCAGCTTTTGCGAGTGAGCCATTATCAGCAATAGATACAAAAACTCTCATTCCAGATATTAGATCCATATTTCACCTTCCAATAAGCCTATAAATAACATAAACAGTTTTATTTTCTATAATACATTAAAAAAACTTGAAATAATTTTTGTCATTTCGTATTACGAAGATGCATACAGCGTGAAGTAGACACTTAAGACGTATAACGAACCCGCGGAGGGGTGGCTGAGTGGCTGAAGGCGCCGGTTTGCTAAATCGTTAAAGGGAGCAATCCCTTTCGGGGGTTCGAATCCCCCTCCCTCCGCCATTATAATTCCCATTATTGTCCATAGAGTTACATAGAGTATCATTATAGTTTTAAAAAATATAATAAATTCAAGTACTTGTGCGGAATGCCCTGAATTGTTATAATGGACATAGACTTTGTTATGATTCGTAAAAGAGGGACTAAAAGAGGGATTAAAATTGAATAGAATGAGTGCAGCTAAAATTATAAATCTTAAAAAACCGGGTATTTATGGTGACGGTGACGGCCTTAGATTAAGAATAACAAAAACCGGGAAAAAAAGTTGGATTTTTAGGTATAGATTATTTGGAAAAACTAAAGATATGGGGCTTGGATCTTTTCCACAAATTTCATTAGCTAATGCACGCAAAAAAAGAGATCAACAAAAAGAATTAGTACTTCAAGACTTAGATCCAATTTTTGAAAAAAATAAAATAAAAATAGATTTAATTAAAAAAGAAGCAATGACGTTTAAAGTTGCTGCTTCTAGCTATATTGAAACATTTAAAGATCAATGGACTAATAAAAAACACAGCCAGCAATGGGTAAATACACTCAAAAGATATGTTTACCCTCACATAGGTAATTATCCCGTTTCAAAGATTAAAAACATAGATGTTCTTAAAATATTAAAACCAATTTGGTCTACAAAAAATGAAACTGCAACAAGAGTAAGACAAAGGATTGAGAAAGTACTAAATTGGTCAATCACCCTAGGATATAGAGACCACCCTAACCCAGCTGCACTTAATGGAAATTTAGAATATTTACTACCAAAATCTTCCTCAATTAGATCAGTTCAACATCATAGATCTTTACCGTATGAAAATCTTCCAGAATTTGTATCTGAATTAAAGAAAACTAACTTATACTCGGCTAAAGCTCTTCTTTTTTTGATACTTACAGCTTCACGAACTAGCGAAGTTATTGCAGCTGAATGGGATGAGTTTAATTTTAAACTCAAAATATGGAACATACCAGAAAACAGAATAAAAATTAGAAACAAACATAGCGTAACTCTTAATGAAAGCGCATTGGAGTTACTAAAAGAACTAAAAAATATATCTGATAGTAAGTATGTGTTCCCGGGGACAAAAGCTGATACGCATATTTCAAATAATTCTATGTTAAAACTTTTAAAAAATAACTTCCCTGAGATCTATAAGCAATCAGTTACACATGGTTTTAGATCATCATTTAGAGATTGGGCTGAGGAACAACACAACTTTTCAAGAAGAGCTGTGGAGCTATGTTTAAGTCATCAGAACAAAGATAAAACAGAAGAAGCTTACCTAAGATCAAAGCTTCTTCAAAAGCGGCATCTCATTATGAATGAATGGGACAATTATTTGAAAGGAAAAACTAATTAAGATGCTTAATTCAAATAAATATAAATCTAAATTGTGTCAATCTAGTTTCATACCAAGAACCACAGGTGGTTCTACAAAAATATTTTGCTCTAATAAATGTAAGAACAAGTTTCATAGCTATTGTAAAAAATATTCTAAAAAGCTTCTCGAAAAAAATTACATTTCTATTGAACAACTTCAAAATTTAGATACTAACATTCATATCTAATTATTTTCGTAAGAGCCAAAAAATATCTTTTTTAAAACATCTTTCTGTCTAATTTGCCTTTTAAAATTATTGTTAAAGGAGCAAAAGGATGGCAAATAGTGGAATAGAATGGGTAGATAATATTTTTAATTTTTGTGTAATTTTATTGTATAATATCGGCTCGTTATTTGGAATTACCTACGAAGAGATTAATGTATGGTTATTCGTAGTTATATGGCCTTTAATAAGTCTTATAATGTTTGCAGAAATAATTAGATTAAGGTTAAAGCTTAATAAAGGTTTATAAAATTTGAAAGAACATTTTTTTGAAAATTAATTGAGGTGTAATATGTACAAAAAATTTAGATTTTTTTTAGTTATATATTCTAAAATAGCGAAGAGTTGGGATTCTTTTATTGAGGAAATGTTTGGCATGGGAAGTATTTCACACAAACAAAATATAAGAAACAAAAAGAATTAATTCAGAGCACAGCTGATATGTATTGGGATAAAAAGGATTTTTTTAATATTAATAAAATGCGCTTCGATGAGTATGATAAGGAAGAGTTATTTTATTGGTTCTGTAAAAATCATCCAAAAGATGCTCCAGATAGTTTAAAAGCTAATGTTAGTAAAATTAATAAAAATATTTTAAATAACGAACAAATCTTTAATGATATTCATGATAATGGAGACTTTGATCAAATTATTGATCTTAACTCTAAAACTATTTTTATGATTGAAGAAAACAGTGAGTACTGGAATGGTATATTTAAATTCTATGATTTATATTTCTTTTATGGTCTTGAGATAGATACAATTGGTCCATTGTCACTCATTGAAGCTTTAGATCAACATTATATAATTCAAGAAAGAGATAATGGTCAATTATTAGAAATTGAATACGATAAAGACGAAATTAATTGGGAAAAAATACAAGTAATAATGTCTTCTAACAAACCTTCACTTAATTCTGAAATAATTGTTAATAATGAAACTTTTATTCATGAAAAACATGGTTTATGGACAATTAAATGCTAACCTGAAAGATTGAATTGTATAATCAACTTCTTTTCTCATTCTTATTGGACCACCATCATCATAAGCTTCTTCAAGAACCTCAAAAATATGATTATTTTCATATTTGAAAAAATAATTTATGTCAGAAATACTTTTATTAAACTCTTTGTAAATTATTGCATGAAAATCATTATAAATTTTTTTCTTTTGATAATTTGAAAAATTTATAATTTTAGTTTGTCGCTCTGTTATTGTTTTCATCGTTTTATGTATTCTATTTTATCTTTTTCAAGCTCTAGTCGAACAGAATAATCTAAAGTTAAAAATCCTTGTCTAGACGTGTAACAACTTGTTATTAAATTGATTTCTTTTTTTCCTTTTGTAATTTTAGCAATATCACTTAATGATTTTGGTATAGTTGCATTTACGTATTTAATCCAACAGTCCTTCCAAATTCCATAGATATCAGCGTCTGAACCTACTTTAATACTATGAATATAAAAAGGACGTTGCTCAGAACTGATTTTTTCATAATTTTTAGCAGCTATTACAGCACCCCCTAAATTTATATAGTCCCTATAAATACTGTTTTGTTTCTTCTTTAAATCAATAAAATAGTCCTTTTCTCTATCTTGATTTTTAAATGTAAATTTTGCTTTTCCATCTAATCCTCTTAAAATATAACTCATGTCAGCAGGGGTTTTAATGAACTGGTCATTTACTTTTATTAAGCTTGAACCTATCTCTAAAATCTTTCCGTCCAAATGAAGTTCAGAAACTATATTATATTGTTCTGTTTCGTTATCTTTAGCGAATTTTATTGGAACTTCCATAGGTAGTGGACTTTTCCCTGCCTTATAAAGATCTAAAATTTTACATAACAAATAAGAGGGAATAGCCAAACCTATACCACTTGATTTCTTAATAGTTGACTTATTAATCCCTACTATCAAGCCTGTATCCAAGTTAATTAAAGGCCCACCAGAATTTCCAGTATTTATAGCTGCGTCTGTTTGTATTACTTCTTTACCATAAAGAAACCTTTGATTTGATATAATGCCCCTAGATGCAGAAAATTTAAGCCCTTTTGGATGACCATATGCAGCAACTGCAGTTCCATTTGCAATAGACTTTTCACAACTAAGTTCAGCTTCGCTTGAATTTTGCGGCATTTTTTTTGTATCAACTTTAACTAATGCCAAGTCTAGTTCAGGATCAACATAAATCAGTTCTGCTTTCAAAAACTTCTCGCCTTTAAATGCAATTTTAATATAAGTGTTACCTACCCCAGACACGTGTGCGTTAGTTACAATTAGTCCTAAAGATTTGTCGACAACAAAACCTGCTCCTACCCATGATCTTATAATTCGATCGTCGTTAGTATCTTCAACAAATGGATGATCTACTAAAACTCTAAAACGAACTGTGTAATTTGATGCGTTGTCTATAAAGCTCTTAGCAAAGACATTTATTGAAAAAGTTAGTGAGAAAAATAAAATAATTATCGAAATATAATTTTTTTGGCATTTAAGTAACATCATTACTCCATATTTATTTAAACTATCAATTATCTCCAGATTGACTGTCAAACATAGCAGCCATAGTAGGATTATTTCTTGTTAACCTTGTTATAGTTAAATTATCTGCTTTATCATTTGCTAATCTTAAATTGTTATTGCTGCGTAACAATTCATCTTTGATTTTTTGCATACTAGATATGGTCTTATCAATTTGATCAATTGCATTGAAAAATTGCCGAGACGCTAAACTATAATTTCTTCCAAAATTTTCTTTGAAATTATTTAGGTCAGCTTCAAAGTTTGTAATGTCAATATTTTGGTTTCTAATTTGAGCTAATTCTTTTTTGTATTCCAAAGAATTCATTGCCGCATTTCTTAAAAGTGTAATAATTGGAATGAAAAATTGGGGTCTTACAACATACATTTTTGGATACTTATGAGAAACATCTACAATACCAGAATTGTAAAGTTCACTTTCCTGCTCTAGCAATGAAACTAAAACAGCATACTCACAACCCTTTTCATTTCTGTCCTTATCTAACTCTTTAAAGAAATGCTCGTTTTTAGTTTTAGTTGCTGTTGTATCATTCTCATTTTTCATTTCAAACATTACTGATACAATTTCATTGTTACTATCATCCTTATCTCTAAAGATATAATCCCCTTTACTCCCAGATGATGCATCATTATCTTTTTCAAAATATGCATTTTGAAAAGCTGTAGCACGTAACGTATTAAATTCTGTTTCACAGTGTTGCTCAAGAGTTTCGCCGACCATTTTTGTTGAAAGCTTTGCTTTCATCTCTTTCATACGATCAATTGTCTCTTCTCTATCTTTAATCTGATTTTTATAATATTCAGCGTCAGAATTAATTTTTTGTTCATATTCACTTTTGATTTTAATTTCAGATATTTCATTTTCATTTTTCAAATCTTTGATTTTATCTTCAGATTTTCTAAGTTCTTCCCGATTATTTAACTTTATAGTTTCAATCTCTTTGTCTTTATTATTTACAGCTTTTTCAAGTTTTAATTCTGCATCTTTTTTATAGATTGTTAGAGCAGAACTATGCTCTCTTTCTAGACTTTTTATTCTCTCATTAATCTCATTTTCAAACTCTTGGTTATGAACTTGTTTAAGAATATTAGAGTAGCTCACATCATCAATGTTAAATTTACTGTCACAGTTTGGACATGTTATTTCACTCATTTAGAACTCCTTATTTGTTAATTTGCTATCTTCTTTTTTTCTTCATCTGATAATTGATTAAATGCAAAAATATCTACATCTAACTTGGGGTTATAATAAAAATTCCAATATTCAGGATTTTCAGTCTTCAATTTTTTGAAATAATTACTCAAATATTTAAATTTTCTATTTATGAAACCGCCATCGTGTATTTTTTCATTAAAATCCTCATCGTAATCCTCTAAATTTGAAATTTCAGAATAATAATCTATCCATTCATCTTCCATTTTAACCTCGCCTAAGTATAAAAATTTCTATTTTTAAGGTAGGTAAAAGATTTATGAAAATCTTTTACCCCTCTCAACTTTTCTTCGAAGGTAAGCATTTTTACTAGATTCTAAATCAATACTGTAATTCATATTAAGTTCATCATCACTAACTAACCTTTTATTCATTTTATCTGAGCTATAGAGAGCTTCTTTGCTGAAATTCTCCCTTTGCCTATCTTTTGCATATACCTCCAATCTATCTATAACTGAATTCAACCATTCATTACCTTTTGCCTCTCTTCTTGCCTCACGAATAAAAAATTCTGTTAATGCCCAATCCCCTACTCTTGCGGCTTCACGTGCTCTGTCTTGAAACCTTGCAACATTAATTTCTGTGATTCTTAATCTAACTTTTTCATCCTCAGAAATTTGTGAAAAAGCGTTTTGATTAACTGCATCTAATATTATTTTAGCAGGTCCTTTGTTAATTAATTCACCATCATTATTCCTAAAAGACACATTACATCTAAGGACTTCCAACCTTTGATTTCGAACGTGCTCAAGATTAATTTTAATTTTAAATAAAGCCCAAGCTTCACCATTTTCAGCAAGATCGGGCATTTTAAATCTTAATTGATTAGGATTATTTTCCACAACATTATAATTATTCATTAATTCCAAATCTACATTATTTGAAGATTCAGATATAACCTGCAAATCTGTAGCAACTGTGTTTAATAAAGTTTCAAATTCTTCATTAAAAGGATCCATCAAATCATCAGATGTTTGCCCATAATAACTATGTCCTAAACCAGCACCTGCAATATTTACCATTAATTCTTCATTAAAAGAATGTCCAAGACCATACGTTGAAGTAGTGATATTTGTTTCAGCTAGTCTTGAACATTGATTTTTTAATTCACTAACGTCTGTCAAACCTACATTGGCGTTACCATCGGAAAGTAATAAAACTCTATTTATACTTTTTACATTTTTTTTCGTGGCAACTTGTTCAGCTCCCATAATCCATCCACCATGAAGATTTGTTAAATTTCCTTCGTGGATATTCTGTATCGCTGTAATAATATCTTGTTTGTTACTACATGGAGTACTTGGAACAATCAGATTAGCTGTGTCATCATAGGCAACAACTGAAATTTGATCAGAAGGTCTCATTTTGTTAACCATCATAATTGCCGCTTGTTTAGCTTCAAAAAGAGGCTGACCAGCCATTGATCCAGATCGGTCTAAGACAATTGATAAATTTAAAGATTTACGAGGAGAATTTTGCTGACCTTGTTGGGTATGTTTTACCTCTAACAAACCATGAAATTCATTGTCAAAGCCTCTTAGTAAAGCATTTCTTTGTGGTTTTAAGTTTAATGTAATTGTCATATTTTTTCCTTTCATTTAGACATAGTTATCTTGTTGTCAGAAATAGTGTTTTTCTGAATAAATTTTTTATTTATTAAATTTACTTCTTAGTTTTTAACTCTTTTTCTAATTCCAATAATTTTATTTCATATTGTTTAATTATTGATTTTTGATCTTGCATTTCCATCTGATAGTTTAAATTTATTTCCTCCATTTTTTTATTCATGTCTGTTTCTATAATCTTTCTTTCTTCTTGATTACGGATTTCTAGTGTTTGTATTTGTTTTTCATAGAGAGCAGTTCTCTCATCTAATTGAGCCATTAAGTTTTCTTCTTTTGCTTTAATAAGATTTTCCATCCTTTGAATTTCTAAATCTTTAAGATGTGTTTCATGTTCATTGTATTTGATCTTATTTTCTAATAATGATTTATCTTTTCTAAGAGTGAAATTTTCTCTTTCAAGTTGTTGGTTTTTTAGATCTAAGTCTGAAGTTTGTTTTACTTCTTTGTACATCAATGTATTTTCATCAAGGTTTGTATCTAATAGCGCTGACTTAATTGCGTTACTTATTCTGTAAGCTAAATCAGCATCTATTTCTGATAACTTCTTGGTTTTGATAGCCACAGACAGCCAACTGGCTAATGTAAAAGTTGTAAATTCATCTTTAAAAACGTTGTTTAAGTCACTTCCAAATTCCTTTATAGATTGTTGAGAATTCTGATATGAACGTAACATTAAACTTTTGGTAAAGTTGTTATTAGTTTCTTTATTTTTTTGTTTTTGAATTTTATTTTGTGAACTTTTCTTTAACTCACCAATAACTTCTAAAGAATCATTCAAGGCTTGTTGGTTATATTTATTTAAAAAATTTAATTCTAACTCTTCAAAAATTGCATTTTTAAAGTATTCATTAATTTTGGCTAAAGGCCAACTTTCTGAAAAAAGATCCCTACAAACTAGAAAGTAAATTAAATGCTTATAACCATAAAATGATTCTTTACCTTTTCTTTCTGGTTTTGGTAATATTCCCTCTGAAACATAACCTCTTATGAGTCTTTCATTAGGAATAAATCCTTTTTTACCAATCAAGAAAGTATTTAACCATTCTTCACATAAAACAATGAACTCTTTGATGTTTACTTCAATTTTTTTATTTTCATTTAATAATTTCATAACATAAACTTTTCGTAAATTACATTGATAAATGTCAATATAACTATTAATTTATAAATGTCAATAGATAATGTCATTGACATTTTTAAATGTTTATTATACTTTACAGTCCATAAAGTTACTTAAGTTTACTTGGAGTAAAATAATGTTTAATTTTTTTAAAAATAAAAAGATACAACTTAGAAATGTTGATGATGAAGGTAGGATCTACGACGCAGACGATATTGTTGTTCATTATGAAGGTACATTAATCTCACCTGAATATGCTGCTGAAACACTTGTCTTTCAAAATAACGGAAAAAAATTAAGAGAAGATTTTAATAGTCAACCTTATCCATATCACATGCTATATCCTCACGGCAAAGGTAAAATGAATTACAAGGACGGCGATGACATTGTTGAGCAATATGAAGGTGAATTTCAGTATGGACAATATCATGGGAAAGGAACGCTTGTTGATAGACATGGGGAAGTTTTGGAAGGGGAATTTAAAGAAAATAAATTTATTAGAAAAATAACAAAATCTTAGTCAATGACCAGAAGAACAGGAAGGTATACAAAAGAAGAAACAGCCAATCTCATAAAGATGTTTAATGACGGCTATTCAACTTACAAAATTTGTAGAAACCTAAATAGAAGTCAAAAATCAATTAGAAACAATTTGATAAGATTAGGTTTAATTAATGGCGTAATAACACCAGTTAAAACTAAAACTGAAAAAGAAAATAAAAAATTTTTATTAATAGACTTTTTCTACCATTTTTTTTTGGTAACTTTTTTAACAATGATATTTGTAGTAGAGCCAAGATTAAATATTTTGGAAATAATAATTTTTAGTATTTTTTATCATTAATTTTTAAATTAAACTACTTAATAAAATAATATTTGATCAATAAATCTTATGGAACAATCACAATTAAAAAAAGGATTAGCAAAACAATTTATTTTTCAATCTGATAGATTTGTTCATCAAACTCTAGATATATTTTTTTCAAAATTAAAAACATACAATTATTCGAATAGATCATGGAATAAAATTTTACATTACTTTGAAACTTGCAAAAAGTTTGCAATCCATAAGTCAGAGTTTGGATCAAATAAAAATCCGATGTTAGGAATAACATTTTTATTAGCATCTCGTTTTAATGAAGAAAAAGAATGGGAAGAAGACAATTTATGCAGTGCTAGCGTATATTTTTCAAAGAACCCTTTTAATTTCGATTTTGATGAAATGACTAACTTTGAAGTTAGCATGCACGTATTTGAAAGAATTTTTGAAAGACATCCAAATAAAAAAATGAAAGACTTTAACATTGCCTACGAAGTAATAAACGAAGAATTAAAGTATATTACTGTTTTTTCTTACGTGTTAAAATTATATTTTAATTTTTTAAGTCTTGAAGAAAAGAAACTTTTTGAAAATAATAACTATTTCATTATTCCAATTCCTACAAAAGATGGCATATTTATTTGCCATCTACATCAAAATAGTTTGTGCGTAAGAACTTTTTTGTCTACTAACGAAATGACATTGGAACAAAAGGAAAAAAAAGAAATATTTTTAAATTTTATTAAGCCTTATGTTTCTTGTCACTTAACATATTTACATAAAATCATTAATGATGATAAATCCAATATATATCAAAATATAGAGGCAGCTTTGTTGTTTTGTTCCATATTAATGGATATGAAACCATTTATTAAAAAAATATTATCAAGTTGTTTTAATGAGAGTGTTTCAGAAAAATGTAAAAAACAATGGTCTAATTTGATACTAAATAGAATAGATAAATTCATTAAAAAAAATGAACCTTACACTGATTCAACTATTGAAAGAAATTCTGAAATTAGGAATGCTGGTGAAAATGGAACAATGAATACATATTTTAAAAATTTTAAAATAAGACTTGCATCCCAAAAATAAAATTAACTCCACTTAGACTTGAAATGAGATCTAAGATTTTCAATTTTTTTAGGTAAATCGAATTTGCATGTACAACCAAAGTAATTAGCAGCTCTGGTTACGCCAACGTACAAATACTTATCAAAAAGCTCTGGATTTTTTATGAACAAATCATCAATAGAAACAAAAAATACTGATTCAAATTCAAGCCCTTTGATATGTTGTATATCAAAAACTCTTACATCATTATCCTGTCCTGTTGCTTGCCCCATTGGGCAGGGAACAACATTAATATTATACTTTTCAAGTGCTTTTCTTAATAGCATACCTATTACTTGCACTTGATCTTCAGAATTAACAAAAACAGCTGTTGAAGGAACTTTTCCAATAAAGCTTTCTATTTCCTTAATTCTTTCTGACAACCATTCCACTTCATGATCTATTGTATTTGCATTTGCAAGCAATGTTGGAAAAACACCTTCAAATAAATCTTTACTACTAATATTAAGTGGAACAAAATTTTCATCCATATTTTTAATTATTTGATTAGAAAACTCATGTAATTGTCTACTTTGTCTGTAGGGAAAATCTAATTTCTTAATCTCTAAATTTGAAAAAATTGTTTCTAACTCTTTGGTTGTTTTTATACCCCAATTAGTTAGACGTTGATTGAGATCACCACATAAGAAAAAAGAATTTATTTTTGGATTTGATAATGCATACATGCATGCTAATTGAATAGAAGAAAAATCAGTAGCTTCATCAACTAAAACTTGGTTTTTATATAAAACTAAAATCCTCTTAAGTGGTGACCAAATAGGTTCATCAATTTTATTAAATATATCTTGTATTTGAACAAACTCGTTATACGAGCTTAATATTGAAAGAATTAAAATATCAATTTCAAGATCATTTATATTTTCATTTTTAAAATCATTTTTATACCAGAGAGAGCTACTTTTTACTTCTCTTCTGTAAATTTTGTACCTAGAAGGTATTCTGTTTAAATATTTACTCAATGGATTAATTAACTTTCTTATATCAGATTGTTTTTGGAGCAAAGCTCCCAAATTACTTTTTGATTCATTATCTAAACAACGAGAATTAAGCCATTCTATTATTTTGAAATTTTTAGAATTTTTATTCAAATAACGTTTATTCACAAACATACGTGCTTCTACTTTTATAGCTCGTTCTAGAGTGATTTTTGCATTTGTTAATCTTTGATGAGATGAAACAATAGGTTGATCACTTTCTAGATCATCGTCTATTTCTTCATCATCAATTTCATTATCTTCATCTTCATCTTGATTTGTATTAATGAAAACATCTAAGAAGTCAGAAAATTCATTTAAAAATTTATCGTCTTTATCAAGCTGAATGTTAAAGAATAGATTTATTATCTTATTTATTGATGATTTTAATTCATTATCAATTTCTCTAAGCTTGTCTTGTTTTGCTGCAAGCTCAGAAAAAACACTAACAGCATTAATTTCTTCCTCATTTTCTAAAATTTTGGCAAGTTTACCAACAATGTTATTAATATTGGAATCTTTATCTTCGTTTAAAACTAAAATAGATTTTTTAAGATTTATAAAGAAATAATTTTTTTGCCACTTATAAAATTCTTCAAACCACGAATGAGGGTTTGCAATAGCCTGAGGTGTTATTATACTAAAATTATTGAGAATAAATAAACCACCGTTTGCAGTTTTTAGAATTGAAAAAAATGATCGAGCAAGTTCCCTTCTATAATCTTCCCATGTTTTAATTCTAAGATCTGATGCTGGTACGTTTTCTCTTGAAAAAGCCTCTTTTAAATATTGCTTTAATAATATTGTTGGAGTGAACATAATCCAACTATCAAAATTATTTTCTTGATTATAAATACTTGCATTATTTATTATATTTCTTTCTGAAGATCCTAAATTTTCTATATCTAATTTTTGTCCCAACCTTTTAATTAATGTGGTAGTTTTACCTGTTCCCGGTGGCCCCAAAATAATTAGTTTTTTGTTTATTGGCATTCTGAAAATTTCATCTTGATATTCATCAAGAATTGGACGATCTCTCAAACCCATCTTTTCGATCATAGATCTTTTCTTGCCTTGAAAAATATTTACTGTTTCATCTTCTTTTTCTAAAAGTTTAGATAATTTATCTTCAATTTCAGAGTCTTGGTCATCTTTTCTATCTATCAAAATTGCTCTAAGCGACTGCACAGTAACATCATCAAAATCATTGGATGATATGAAGGTATCCAATGAATCCCATCCGTTAGGTAATCTTGTTGGCTGAAGCATAGATTTTTCTAAAATTGTTAAATGTTTACCATTTGGTAAGACAAATTCACTACCTACATTCCGTGCGGCCAAGGCTCCAACAGGAGAACGATAACTAGCAAACTTAGTTCCTAATTCATTTAAACCAGAAATTGGTGTGGTCCTAGTTATATAATAAATTATGGGAACACCTACTTCATCTTCACAAATAATTCTTGCTATAGCTGGTTCATTAGCAATTATTTTGATACTTGAAATATTTGCAGAACTTATAATGTCAAGATTTTCAATTGCAGCCTCACTGGTAAAAGTATTCATACTTGCAATGCTCGATGGATTTATTGATTTATAATCATCTGATTGTGATTTAACTAAATTCGAGACTTTTTCAAAAGTTTTAATCACATCTTCAGCTATATTTTTTATATAATCCATTACTTTTTAATTTCTCCAAAAGAACTAAAATAAATTTTTATATATATTTATA
>QBXO01000015.1 GCA_003284565.1 SAR116 cluster bacterium AG-321-K23 | reverse complement strand
ATACTTACGTTTCTTACTTAGAAGGTTGTACTGCACCACAAAGAGATGAAAATCAGCTACATGCGGCAGTGGTAGAATTAGTCGCCATGGATAATGCAGAGATAAAATATTCAACAGTTCAAAATTGGTATCCTGGAGACAAAGATGGTAAAGGTGGAATTTACAATTTTGTTACTAAAAGAGGAAATTGTCTTGGGAAAAATTCTAAAATTTCTTGGACACAGGTAGAGACTGGTTCTGCTATCACATGGAAATATCCTTCATGCGTTCTTAAAGGCGACAATTCTATAGGTGAATTTTATTCAGTAGCAGTTGCTAATAATGCACAACAAGCTGATACTGGTACAAAAATGATTCATATAGGTAAAAACACAAAATCAACTATTATTTCAAAGGGGATTTCAGCCGGTAAGGCTCAAAATACTTACAGAGGACAAGTTCAAATACAAAAAAATGCAAAAGGCTCAAGAAACTTTACCCAGTGTGACTCTTTACTTATTGGTGATAAATGTGGAGCACATACTGTCCCTTATATAAATCAGTTCACACCTCAAGCCCGAGTTGAACATGAAGCAACTACTTCAAAAATTTCTGAAGATCAGCTTTTTTATTGCTTACAAAGAGGTCTTGATGCCGAGCAAGCCACCTCATTAATTGTAAATGGTTTTTGTAAAGAAGTTATGAAGGAGTTACCTATGGAGTTTGCTGTAGAAGCTCAAAAATTAATAGGTATTAGTTTGGAAGGCTCTGTAGGGTAACTTTTAAAAAAATATCAAATACTGGAAGTTGTATGTCATTACTAGAAATTAAAAACGCTAAGTTAAAACTTAACGATAAAGATATATTGAAAGGTTTGTCTTTATCAGTCAACAAAGGTGAAGTTCATGCAATAATGGGACCTAACGGATCAGGTAAAAGTACTTTATCATATATGCTCGCTGGAAGAGGTGGCTATGATTTAGAAAGTGGTGAAATTCTCTTAGATGGCCAGTCTTTGTTAGAAATGGAGGCTGACGAGAGAGCAAGATCTGGCCTATTTTTAGCTTTTCAATATCCTGTTGAATTACCAGGTGTAGGTGGAATGAGTTTTTTAAGAGAAGCTGTCAACTCTAGAAAGAAGTTTCTAGGGGAAGAAGAACTTGATCATTTGGCATTCATAAAAGAAGCTAGAAAAGTTGCTTCAAAAATGTTTGTTAAAGATGAGATGTTAAAAAGAGCCGTAAATGTTGGTTTCTCTGGTGGAGAAAAAAAACGTTTTGAAATATTACAAATGGCAATGCTTAAGCCAAAAGTTTCAATTTTAGATGAAACCGATTCAGGTCTAGATGTAGATGCATTAAAAATAGTTTCTGATGGAGTAAATGCTCAAAGAAATGTCGATAATGCAATAGTTGTGATAACACATTACCAGAGGCTATTAGATTATATAGTTCCAGATTTTGTTCATATTTTATCTGATGGTAACATCATAAAAACTGGAGGTCCTGAATTAGCATTGGAAGTTGAAAAGAATGGTTATGCAGGTTTGATAAATGCTGCATAATGCTAAAGATAATTATATTACTTCTGTAAAAAATCACGTTAGTCAATTTGAAGAAAAAAGTTTTAGAAAATTAGCTTCAAATGATTTCAAAAGTTGGCCTAGTCCTCGGGAAGAAACTTGGAGATTAAGTAGGTTAGGTGTTTTAACTAGGAAAGAAATAACTCCAATAATACCTAATCCCAAAAAAAAAATCTCCTCAATGCCAAAGTTTAACGACTCTACAATAATAAGATTTGTAGATGGTGCTTTTCGAGAAGATTTATCATCAAAATTACCACCAGGTTCGTATTTGAATATTTTAGGAGAAGAGGATTCCATAAGTCTCTTTAATAAATTTAAAAACAGTAACTTGAAAAATCATCCTTCTACAAATGTTTCATTTTCGTGTACACCTTCAATAGTAAAATTAACAATTGAAAAAAATGTAAGCATAGGAGATCTTTTTGAAATAATTTATGAAGGTGGTGATGAAAACTTATCTGTTCATCCTGCTTTGTATGTAGAGTTGAAAGACAACAGTAGCATAACAATCATTGAACGATTTAATCATCTAAGTTCTCTTATTATGCCTTTACAATTAGTTGAACTAAAAAAAAACGCGTCAATGAATTCATTAAAAATTTTTAATGATAATCAACAATCTTATAATTTGGCAGCTAATTGTACTTTTTTATCAGATAAATCTAATTATAACTCTTTTTCTCTAATCAAAGGTGGCTTGTTTACACGTTCAGAAACTCATGCTTATCTTATAGGAGAAAACTGTAATCTTACTCTTAATGGAGTATATTTGTCTTCTAAAAATCAACACCATGACCTAACAACAGCTATCTATCATGATGTACCCAACTGTACTTCAAAACAAATTGTCAGAGGTGTATTGGGAGGAGAATCTACAGGAGTTTTTCAAGGCAAAGTTAGGGTGGCACCAGATGCACAGAAGACTGATGGACAACAAATGAGTAGGGCTATTCTCTTATCAGAAAACGCAATTGCAAACGCAAAACCTGAGCTTGAAATTTATGCAGATGATGTAATTTGTGCACATGGTGCAACAGTAGGAGAGATAGACGATGAGCAACTGTTTTATCTCAAAAGTAGAGGTATTTTAGAAAAAAAAGCAAAACAAATACTTATAACCGCTTTTCTTAAAGATATCATTAATGAGTCAGTTGAAGAATCTATACAAAATTTTGTTTTTGAAGAAGCCGAACTAGCGTTATCAGAAATTATTAGTAAAGAAATATAATTATATGAAAATATACGATACAAAATTTATTAAAGATCAATTTCCAGCTCTTCAAAGGGAAGTGTGGGATAAAAAATTAGTTTATCTTGACTCAGCTGCATCTATGCAAAAACCTAAAAGAGTATTAGATGCTATAAGTAAAAGTTATTCTTTTAATTATTCCAATGTGCACAGAGGTCTTCACAAGTTGTCTGAAGAGGCAACTGCCAACTACGAAGGTTCAAGAATAAAAGTAGCTAAATTTATTAATTGTTCTGAAAATGAAGTAATTTTTACATCTGGCGCTACTGCAGCATTAAATCTTGTGGCTTATAGTTGGGGAATTAAGAACTTATCTGCCGACGACGAAATAATAATTACTATTGCAGAACATCATGCTAATATAGTACCATGGCAAATTATTGCAGAACAAAAAAATGTTAAAATAAAAGCTGCACATGTCGATCCAAACTCAGAGTTTAATCCAGATATAATTAGAGATTTAGTAACTGATAAAACTAAAATTATTGCTTTTCCTCATGTTTCGAATGTTTTAGGCACTATGTTTCCTGTTAAAGAAATCTGCAAAATAGCTAAAGAATGTGGAGCGATAAGTGTAGTAGATGGTTGCCAGGGTATTATTCATGAAAAAGTTGATGTAATTGATCTAGGTTGTGATTTTTACTGTTTTTCAGGACATAAATTATATGGTCCTACTGGTATAGGAATTTTATTTGGAAGGTATAATTTGTTAGATGAGATGCCACCATTCTTAGGTGGTGGTGACATGATAGATATTGTAAAAATCCAAAAATCTACATATGCTGATCCTCCTTTAAGATTTGAAGCTGGAACACCACCAATTGTTGAAGCAATTGCTTTAGGAGAAGCGATTGACTGGGTTAATGAAATCGGAATTGAAGAAATAGGCCGTCATGAAAAAAGTATTATTGACTATGGTACTTCTTTACTCGACTCAATTGATGGCGTAACTGTATTTGGTAAATCTCCAAATAAAACAGGTGTTGTATCTTTTACAATGGATTGCGCTCATCCACATGATATAGCTACAATTATTGATAGAGAAGGGATTGCAGTCAGAGCTGGGCATCATTGTGCACAACCTTTGATGGATGCTTTTAAATTAGTTTCAACTACCAGAGCATCGGTAGGAGCCTATTCAACAAAAGAAGATTTTGATCAGCTAGCAAATTCACTTACAAAAGTAAAAAAAATATTTGGTGTTTAATATGAATAGTGATGACAAACTTCCATTATCAGCTTTTATGCCTCATCAACCTTCCTCTGATCCTTATAAACCTTTTATTGCAACAGCAGGTAAAAAAAATAATAGTTCCAATAGATTAATTAATAAAAGTGAAATAGTTAAGAGCCTTAAAACCATCTATGATCCTGAATTACCTGTAAATATTTATGATTTAGGACTTATATATAACATTAGTTTAATTGAAAATAATGATGTGATAATAAAAATGTCTCTCACAGCTCCCGGTTGTCCTGTAGCTGGAGAAATGCCACGACAAGTTGCGAATACACTTGCAAAAATACCAAATGTTGGCTTAATTAAGGTAGAACTTGTTTGGGAACCTGCATGGACTAAGGATAGAATGAGTGAAGATGCAAAGTTAGCACTTGATATTTATTAATTCTCATGGAGTCTTTAAATGAACAATGAAAAAAAACCTTTATTAACTCTAACAGATGCTGCAGCTAATAGAGTTAAAGACTTAATGAGTAAAGCTGACTCAGGAGTTATTGGTCTTAGAATTGGAATTAAAACAGCTGGTTGTTCTGGGATGAAATATAATGTGGAATACGCGAAGGAAATTAAACCATTTGAAGAGAAAATTATATCGAAAGATATTACTATTTGTATTGATCCAGCTGCCATAATGTTTTTGATAGGATCTGAGATGGATTATAAAGAGCAAAAGTTTAGTTCAGGTTTTGAATTTAACAATCCAAACGAAATAGCACGTTGTGGATGTGGCGAAAGTTTTACAGTAGCGTAAAATCTTTAAATTTTTTAGGAATAAAAAATGAAAAATGCAGATGCATTTTCTTCAAATGATAAAATTTTAACACCGCTAAGAACATTAAATGAATTGTTAAGGTTTGTTGTTCCAAGAGGCAATAAAGAAATGCCAATTAGAATAACTTTAGCTTTAATTTTTCTTTTACTTGCAACACTTGTGAGTGTTTATACACCATTTTTATATGGTAAAGCAGTTGATTTAGTTTCCGAAAAAAATTCCATAAATTTAAGTTTGCTCTGGTTTGTTATAGGGGCTTATGCATTAGCTAGATTAGGTCAAGTGATTTTTGACGAAGCTAAAGAGTTTGTTTTTGCAAGAGTAGCTCAAAGAGCTGTTAGAGGAGCTGCTTTGAGAGCATTTAAACACTTACACAATTTATCGCTAAATTTTCATCTAAATAGACAAACTGGAGGATTAACAAGATCAATAGATAGAGGTGCAAAAGGTGTTGAACTTCTTTTGAGGTATAGTATTTTTGAAATAGTTCCTGTAGTGATTGAGTTAATAATTGTTGGCTCTGTTCTTTGGGTAACTTTTGGGTTTATTTACTCTTTCATCACAATTATGACTGTAATAACTTATATATTTTTTACAATTAAAGTAACTGAATGGCGAATTGCAATTAGAAAAATAATGAATGTTGCAGACGAGAATGCATCAACTAAAGCTGTAGACAGTTTATTGAATTATGAGACCGTTAAATATTTCAATGCAGAAAAAATAGAAGTTGAAAGATATGATATTGCTATGAAATCTTATGAAGATTCTGCTGTAAAAGCTAGAGCTTCACTTTCAATAGTAAATGTAGGTCAAGGTGCAATAATAGCATTGGGATTATTTTTAGTGATGGGCTTGGCTGGAGAAGATATTGCAAATGGGAAAATGTCGGTAGGAGATTTTGTTGTTGTTAATACTTTTTTATTACAACTATATTTACCATTAAACTTCCTAGGTTTTGTTTATAGAGAAATTAGACAATCTTTGTTAGATATGGGTAGAATGTTCGCATTGGTGGATGAAACACCTGACATCACTGATAAAGAAAATGCTTACAAATTAATAGTTGAAAATGGTAAAATAGAGTTCAAAAATGTAAATTTTTCCTATGGTAGTCGTATCATTTTAAAGAATATAAATTTTACTGTAAATCCAGGAGAAAAAGTAGCCATAGTTGGACCAACTGGAGCTGGTAAATCTACAATATCAAAACTTTTGTTTAGGTTTTACGATCCATCTTCAGGTAAAATTTTAATAGATGATCAATCGATTGCGGACGTAAGTCAAAATTCTTTGAGATTAAATATAGGTATGGTTCCCCAGGACACAGTTCTGTTTAATGATACTATCAGATATAATATTGCCTATTCAAAACCTAATTCTTCTATGAAAGAAATTATCAATGCAACTAAACTCTCTTCAATAGATAAATTTATTTCAAATCTAGAACTAGGATATGAAACTATAGTTGGCGAAAGGGGGTTAAAACTCTCTGGCGGAGAAAAACAAAGAGTTGCTATTGCAAGAGCTCTTTTGAAGAATCCTAAAATATTTGTTTTTGATGAAGCGACATCTGCACTAGACACAAAAACAGAAAAATCAATTGAAAGGTCTCTTAAAAAATTATCTAGTTCAAACACTACTCTTGTAATAGCCCATCGTTTATCAACAATTATTGATGCCGACAAAATAATTGTATTAGATAATGGACGAATTATTGAGATAGGTACACACCAAGAACTTATTAACAAAAATAATCTTTATGCTGAAATGTGGATCAGACAACAAGAAAACCTAGATTGAAATCATCCAATAGAAAATTGCTCTTTAAGGTATTTATCTTCCATGCTGTTTGTCTTATCATAGAGAATACGAAGATTTATATCGTGTTTTTGAGAAATATATACTTTTGTTATATTTTTAACTTCAAAGGCATCAGCACTTGCACTTACAGGCCTCATCTTAGGATTAATAACATTAAACTCAATTATTGAATTATTCTTGATCAATGCTCCCCTCCATCTTCTTGGTCTAAAAGGACTTATTGGTGTAAGAGCTAAAATTTCTGATCCAATTGGTAATATAGGACCATGTGCAGAGAGGTTGTAAGCAGTTGAACCAACTGGTGTTGCAACCATAACTCCATCACACGTTAATTCATTTAATCTTTCTGTATTGTCAATTTTAATTGAAATAATGGCGCTTTGGTGGGTTCTTCTAAAAATAGCTACTTCATTAATAGCAAGTTCGGTATGTTTTTGATTTTTTGTATCAAAAGCTATCATTTCGAGAGGGTGCACAATAATTTCATTAGCCTTTTTTAATCTATCAATCAGGTTTGAATTACTATACTCGTTCATAAGGAACCCAATATTTCCTCTATTCAATCCAAAAACTGGGATGTCGTGCAAAATGCTTTGGCGCATTGCAGCTAGCATTGCTCCATCTCCACCAACAGCGACAATAACTTCTGCTTTTGAAATTTCTACCTGCCCATATAAGGTAAGTAGTTCGTTAGAAACCATTTTTGCTTTTTTATTTTTAGCGATACTAAAATGAATATTCAAAATTTTTTGCCCTTTTTGTAGTATTTTAAATAATTTCAAGTTAAAACATAATCATATTAAGTGGTGATTTATATGAAAGCAATAGAAACAGCATTAAGTCTAACTCAAGCTTATAAACTTGGTATTGACAGATTTGAAAAAATGCTTGGAAATGAATTTGTAAAAGCTGTAGAATCCATGAATAATACATCTACACATATTATTGTTTGTGGGATGGGAAAATCAGGGCTTGTTGGAAGAAAAATATCATCAACACTTGCATCTACAGGAACGCCTAGCATTTTTCTTCATCCAGCTGAAGCTATTCATGGAGACCTAGGAAAGGTTCAAAAAAAATCTGTAGTTCTACTAATTTCATATTCAGGAGAAACAGGTGAAATAATTGCTCTAATTCCTGCATTGAAAAGGCTTGAAGTAACTATAATTGGATTGACTGGTGTAAAAAACTCAACTTTAGCTTTGAAATCTAATATAGTTTTAGATACTTCAGTCGATAGAGAGGCATGTCCATTAAATTTAGCACCTACAACATCAACAATGATTACTATGGTTCTAGGTGATGCTTTAGCTGTTTCACTAATGGAATTAAAAAACTTCAAACAAGAAGATTTTGCTCTAACTCACCCAGGTGGGTCTCTTGGTAGAAGGTTACTATCAAGCGTTAAAGATGAAATGAAACAGAATAATATGCCATTTATTGATCAAAATTCCATAGTGCAAGATGTGCTAGTAAAAATGACAGAAGGTCGCCTTGGCCTTGCTCTAGTTGGAACAAAGGAAGAATTAAAGGGGGTAATTACTGATGGAGATATCAGAAGAGCTTTAATTGATAATAAAAACTTTTCTGAACTGAAAGCCAAAGATTTGATGAATCCAAATCCATTAACCGCACTTGAAAATGATAATTTACAAGTTGCAGAAAAGAGAATGAGAGAAGCTAAAGTACAATGTTTAGTAGTAAAAAATCCAACGAATGAAGTTGTAGGTGTTATTCAGATTTTTGAATAAAAGTGTGGTATCAACAATGGATATTTCTTTATTTGATTATGACTTAAATACGGACTTAATTGCCCAAAAACCTTGTGTGCCAAGAGATAATTCGCGTTTATTAAATTGTACGAAAGAGGTTGTTGAAGACCTTCGATTTAAAGACTTGCCTACAATTTTAAATCCTGGAGATGTATTAGTTATTAACAATACCAAAGTCATACCATCTCGCTTATTTGGAAAAAGAGACCTAGTTAATGTTGAAGTAACTCTTCATTTAAAATTAAAAAATAAAATTTGGAGAGCATTTTTAAAGCCTGGTCGCAAGTGCAAAATTAATGATACTATAACTTTTCAAAATAACTTAAAAGCTAAAGTTCTTGAAAAATATATTGAAGGTGATGTGCTACTTGATTTCAATAAAAAAGACGAAGATATTTTTAAGGATGTAAATTATCAAGGTCAAATGCCACTTCCTCCATATATAAAAAGATATAAAAAAAGTGAAAGTGATAATATAGATTATCAAACAATTTTTGCAGAGGAAGATGGAGCTGTTGCTGCTCCTACCGCTGGATTGCACTTTACGGAAGAGTTAATTAATACGCTAAAATTAAAAGGAGTTTTATTTGCCCCTATTACCCTTCATGTAGGAGCAGGAACTTTTTTACCAGTCAAAGTTAATAATATATATGATCATAAAATGCATGAAGAATATGGATATTTAAGTACAAATACATCTGATATAATAAATAATGCTGTCCATAATAATAAACGTATCATTTCAGTTGGAACTACCAGTTTAAGGATATTAGAAACAATAGCAAAATTGAGAAATGGACAAATTGAACCTTGGTCTGGTGTTACAGATCTATTTATAACTCCAGGCTTTCAATTTAAGATCGTAGATCTACTCATAACAAATTTTCACTTGCCAAAATCAACTTTACTTATGCTAGTTTCAGCTTTTTATGGAAAAGAAAAAACGTTTGAATGTTATCAATATGCTATCAGAAAAAAATATAGATTTTTTTCTTATGGAGACGGTTGTATTTTTTCAAGAGAAAATAATAACTAATGAATAATTTTTTTAAATTTGAATTAATTTCAAAAGACAAGGATGCTCGTTTAGGCAAATTAAAGACAGCTCACGGAGAAATTAACACACCTATATTTATGCCAGTTGGAACTGCAGCTACTGTAAAAGCAATGCATTTAAGAGATATTGAGGCCTGTGGGGCTGAAATTATTTTAGCAAACACTTATCATTTGATGCTAAGACCTGGTCAAAAAAATATTAAAGAAATGGGTGGTGTTAGAAAATTTATGGGCTGGGACAAACCGCTTCTAACAGATTCAGGTGGTTTTCAAATTATGAGCTTAGGAAAGTTAAGAAAGATTGAACATGATGGAGTAACTTTTAAATCACATCTTGATGGTACAAAATATTTTTTATCTCCAAAAATAAGTACAAATATCCAAAATGCTTTAGATGCGACAATTACAATGCAACTAGACGAATGTATTTCTTTTCCTGCGACATATGAAGAGTCGAAACGAGCAATGAAGTTATCTCTTGAATGGGCTGTTAAGAGTAGAGAAGCATTTGAAGAAAGAAATGGTTATGGTCAATTTGGGATAATCCAAGGATCTATTTTTTCTGATTTGAGGGAAGAGTCTGCAAAAAAACTCATAGAAATAGATTTTGAAGGATATGCAATCGGAGGGTTGGCGGTTGGTGAAGGGCAAGATTTAATGTTTAAAACATTAGATGATACTACAAAATATATGGTCCAAAATAAACCTCGATATTTAATGGGTGTTGGAAAACCAGACGATTTAATTGGTGCAGTGAAAAGAGGGGTTGATATGTTTGATTGTGTTTTGCCAACACGTTCTGGAAGAACTGGTCAAGCTTTTACATCTAAAGGCCAGGTTAACATAAAAAATTCTAAACATATTTTAGATAAAAAACCATTAGATTTAGACTGTGAATGTTATACTTGTCAAAATTTCTCTAGAGCTTATCTTCATCATCTTTTTAGAGGAAAAGAAATTTTAGGCCTCATGCTTTTAAGCTGGCACAATATTCATTTTTACTTAAATATTATGAAAAATATTAGAACTGCTATAGAAAATAAAGAATTTGAAAAATTTGAAAAAACTTTTTTAAATAAATATTACTTAGGTGATCATTGATGAAAATAATTTTTATTAATTGAGATATGTTTAAATTTGATGAAAAAAAAATAATTCAAGACTTAGCCAAAGAATTTAAATTTGATATTTGTAGAATTACAGATATTAGTTTACCAATAAAAACTAGTGTAAGACTTAAAGAATTTATTGATTTAGGTTTTCATGGAGAAATGAAATGGCTTGCAGATAGTTATGAAAGAAGAAAATCACCCTTAAATTTATGGGCGGAAGCAAAATCTGCAATTATACTTGGTTTGAATTATGGTCCTAAAAATAATCCCTTAGAAAAAATAAAAAAAAAAAATTTAGGAAATATCTCTGTTTATGCTCAAGGAAAAGATTATCACAAAATAATCAAAGGCAGACTTAAGTTATTTTCAAGTAAATTAATTTCTAAATTATCTAATGAAAAAAGAACTAAAATAAAAGTTTTTGTTGATACAGCTCCTTTAATGGAAAAACCTTTAGCAGAAAAGTCTGGTTTAGGATGGCAAGGCAAGCATACAAATTTGGTTTCAAGGGATTTTGGATCATGGTTATTTCTAGGGGTTATTCTTGTAAATCATCATTTTGAATATGACTCACGAGAAAAAAATTATTGTGGTTCTTGTACAAAATGTATTGATATATGCCCAACTAATGCATTTTATGGAGAATCTAAGTTAGATGCATCAAAGTGTATTTCATATTTAACTATTGAACACAGAAATGCTATTCCAAAAAAATTTAGGACAGCTATTGGTAATAGAATATTCGGGTGTGATGATTGTTTGGCAATTTGTCCTTGGAACAAATATGCAAAAAAGACGAAAGAAATTTATTTTGATGATCATAAATTTAATTTCAATTTAAGTGAATTATTAAATCTTTCTGATCAAGAATTTAGAAAAAAATTTACTGGGTCACCAATAAAAAGAATTGGTAGGGACAGGTTCATAAGGAATTGTTGTATAGCTGCAGGGAACAGTAAAAATAAAGAGCTAATACCAACATTAGTTAATTTATTATTAAAAGATCAATCTTTTTTGGTTAGAGGAGCAGCTGTATGGGCAATTCAACAATTAGATAATAAAAATAATCTAAAAGGTATAAAAAAAAGACATATAAGCTTTGAAAAAAATAATAATGTATTAGCTGAGTGGGGTATTTAGGTCAATTAAAGTGCGTTGTTTTCAGTTTCACCAGTTCTAATTCTAGTTGCACTATGAAGGTCAAAAACAAAAATTTTTCCATCTCCAATTTGTCCAGTGCAAGCACTTTGAAGTAGAGCTTCATGGACAGCATCCTTCATATCATCAGTGACTGCTATTTCGATTTTTAGTTTGGGAACAAATGATACACTATATTCTGCTCCTCGATAAATCTCAGTTTGTCCTCTCTGTCTTCCAAATCCCCGAACTTCTGATGCAGTTAAACCTTCAACTCCAATCTCAGTTAAAGCATTCCTAACATCATCAAGTTTAAAAGGTTTTATAATCGCAATAAAGTATTTCATTGTGAAATCTCCTAATCTGAATGATATCCCTTTTCTCCGTGAGAACGCAAGTCTAAACCTTCAATTTCTTCTTGTTCATCCACTCTTAGAGAAACAACAAAAGAAGTTAGTTTAAGAATAGAATATGTAAAGAAAGAAGTCCAAATAACGGTAAGTATAACTGCTTTAAGCTGTATAATAAATTGGGATATTCCTGTCTGACCTTCAGCAAGACCTAACCCTGAGAATGTGGAGGTTGCTAAAAATCCAACAAGTAAGGTACCTAAGATACCACCAACACCGTGAACTGCAAAAACATCAAGGCTGTCATCTATTTGAAGTTTACCTCTGATGTAATCAACAGCGAGGTAACATAATAAACCACCTAAAAATCCTAAAATTAATCCTCCAGGCACCCCTATGTAACCTGAAGCGGGTGTAACAGTAGCCAGTCCAGCAACCATTCCAGTAACTATTCCAATTAAAGATGGTTTGCCAAATCTTTTCCATTCAATAAACATCCAAACTAATGAGGCAGTTGCTGCAGAAATATGCGTAACTAACATAGCCATGCCCGCGTTTCCATTAGCACCTAAAGCTGAACCGGCATTAAAACCAAACCATCCAATCCATAACATTGAAGCCCCTATCATAGTCAATATTGGACTATGTGGTGGAGTTATAGATTTTGGAAAACCTTTTCTTTTTCCAAGTGTCAAGGCAGTTACTAAAGCAGCAGTTCCAGCTGTGGCGTGTACAACAATACCTCCAGCAAAGTCCATTGTGCCCCATGATGACAATATGCCGCCACCCCAAACCCAGTGTGTCACAGGAACATATACTATTAATACCCAGAGACCTAAAAAAATTAGCATTGCTGAAAATCTAATTCTCTCTACAAATGCTCCTATCATTAATGCAGGGGTGATAATTGCAAAAGTCATTTGGAATGTGGCGAAAAGACTTTCTGGTATACTTCCAGAATGTGTTTCCAGTTCAATTGAATTCATAAATATATTACCAAGACCACCAATCCACGAATTTCCTTCAGAAAATGCTAAACTATATCCTATAACTACCCAAATGACTGATACCAAGCAAGCAAGGGAGAAATGTTGCATTAATACTGATACAACATTTTTAGAGTTTACTAGTCCTGCATAAAATAGAGCTAAACCTGGTAATGTCATAAATAATACTAAAGCAGTTGATGTCAAAATCCAGGCTGTATCACCGTTATTAATATTAGCAAAAGCTGGAAATGAGATTAAAGTTAAAAGAAAAGTTGTAATGACATTAAATAACTTCATTTTATTTCTAATAGCAAAAAAATTCATACTGTCCCCCCTATAATTAGAATGTAAGATAGTAATTTTTTCCTAAAATACAAAAATATGTGTCAAAAATGTTCAAATAAAATAAAAATTGCTTAAATTTTGAACATTTTCTTTTTCTACGTTAAATTAAGTAATTATATTTCAGTTTCTAATCGAAATTTTAAAGTGTATAAATGGAAGTACATATAATTATTTGATGAGGTTTGTTTGATAAGCAAAGTAGTTAAACAGTTAGCTCCAAAAGGATACATTCGAGCTGCTATAAATTTAAGTAACTTTTTATTGGTCACTGGTAAAGAAACTAATGGTGACCCACAAGGAGTTTCTCCGGATATGGCAAGAGCGCTTGCTAATGAATTAAATGTGGATATTAAATTAATTTCTTTTAACAGGCCTGGTGAACTTGCCGACGCAATTCAAGATGATGCGTGGGATATTGGAAATATCGCAAATGAACCTGCGAGAGCTAAATCAATTACTTTTAGTTTACCGTATACAACTATTGAATCAACTTTCTTAATTAGGAATGGTTATAATATTAAAACATTACGAGATGTTGATAAAAAAGGCATAAAAATTGCCGTTGCAGAAAGAAGTGCATATGATCTTTGGTTAACTCAAAATATAAAAAATGCAGATTTAATAAGAGCAAAATCTATAGATGAGTCTTTTTTGATTTTTCAAGAAAATAAATATGAGGTGTTAGCTGGATTAAGGCCTAAATTGGTTAACGATATAAAAAAGACAAATGACTGTTTTATATTAAATGAACCATTCACTTTTATAAATCAGTGTATTGGAAGTAAACCAGGAAATTTTGAAGCTGAAAATTTTATTAATAGTTTTGTGAAAAAAAATATTGAAAATGGTTTTGTTAAAAAACTTTTATCTAAGTATGATGTCCTTGGTAAATTATCTCTTCCTAAAAACTAGAAAATTTATTATTAAATAATTAATGAAAAAAATAGTTCCAATATTAGCTATATCTTCTACTATTTTTTTTTGGGGATCTTCGTTTCCAGCAATGTCATTTCTTTTAGAAACTTCAAATCCTTTTATTTTGGCTGCTGGAAGATTTTCACTTGCAGCTTTTCTTTCTGTTATTTGGTGCATTAATAATTATAAACAAAAGGTAAAATTAAACCATTTATTACGTTACTTTTTTGCAGGTTTTATTGGTATTTTTTTATATAATGTATTTCTTAACCATGGACAAGAGAGTGTGTCAGCTGGAGCAAGTAGTTTCATTGTCAATTGTAACCCATTATTTACAGCGTTAATTGGTTTTTTTATTTTGAAACAAAAGGTTTCATATATACATTGGTTAGGAATAATTATTTGTATGTTTGGGGTTGGTTTAATATCCTTTGATCAAGAAGGTGGATTAAAGATAGGTAGTGGGGCAAGCTTGATTTTGTTTGCAGCTATCTTAACTGCAATTTATTTTCATTTAGTAAAGCCTTTGATTTTGATATATGGTGCAATAACTTCTACTGCCTATACGATTATTTTTGGAACTGTTCCCATGTTATTTTGGTTTCCAGAAATGTATAACTTTATTTCTCAATCATCCAATGATATTAAATTAACTTATTTATGGTTGGCATTTTTTCCTACTGCATTAGGTTATTTAACTTGGACTTATTCGGTGGGTTATTATGGAGCCAATAAAGCTTCGTTGTTTCTTTATTTAATTCCGCCAATTTCAATCATCTTGAATTTTTTATGGTATGAAAAAAATCCATCTTTTATTACCGTCATAGGAGGTTTTATTATATTATTAAGTGTTTTTTTTACTCTTTTTTTACAACAAAATAAAAAAGAGAGCCAACATACTTGAATGGAGCGGGTAGCGAGAAGTTATGCTCATCTACAGTGCACCACTTGTAGTTGAATACAAGCTCTACCCTCAGTTTATGTATTACTGAATCTGTGTCAACAGGCACAAAATGATCTACCGTTTGGTCTACCCTTTAAGCACACATTACAAAATATGCTTACATATCAACTACTTAGGGCGACTGATTTACATTAGATGGAGCGGGTAGCGAGAATCGAACTCGCGTCATTAGCTTGGAAGGCTAAGGTCTTACCACTACACAATACCCGCTTACTGATAATTTATATGCTATAAGATTATGATTGTAAATACCGTTTTAAATATGAAAAATTCATGACTCAGCTCAACTTAGAATACTTTTTGGTTAACGTATTTAAAACTATACTTTATTCATTATCTGTTGTGGCATATTACGGTAAAATTTTTCTTCGACTACGTATTCTATGTCTTCTTTATCCTGTGCAGACCCCTCTGCTTGTATAAAAGTATAATTAGCAAAGTCCTTACACCAATCCTTATTTGTATTAAGACATTCTATTGGGTAGATATTACCTCCCCATTCTTTAGCTTCATTAACCAATTCATGACCAAGTTCATCAGTAGTTTCAAGACAATCAGCGACAAAGCTTGGAGAATATATTGCAATCTCTTTTTTCCCTTTAGAAATCAATTCTTCAACGACATTTTCTGTGTAAGGAGTTATCCATTCTTCAGATCCAAATCGGCTTTGAAAACTCATTAAACATTGATCTGGTTTAATATTTTTTAACTTATTAGTTATGAGACAAAATGTTTCAAAACAATGTCTATAGTAGTCATCACCTTTTTTAACAATTCTTCTTTTTTGCATGCCATGAAATGTAATAATTAAGCTATCAATTTTTTTCCCAAGTCTTTTTAGTTCATTTAATTTTTTGTCAACTAATTTTACTGAATTATCAATAAAAGCATGAGTTCTATGGAAATTAGTGATAACTTCAAAAGTTGGTATCTTCACTCTTTTTGATAGCTCTTTAGCTAAAGCATCAATCCCTGAAGCTATTGTACTCTCAGAGTACTGAGGAAACATGGGTATAACTAGAAGTTTTGTTGCACCAACTCCATTTTTTAAGTCTTCTTCCCAACTATCGTAAACTTCGTTTACATATGGAGGTGACAATAAAAAAGCATGATTGACTTCAACATAACCATTTTTATCAATCTTTTTTAACTCTTGACTTACATTTTTTGTAAAATCTCTTGTATTTGTTATTAAAGGAAAACTTTTACCATCCCAAATTCTAGCGTAAAGTTTTGCAGACTTTTGTGGCCGGAAGGGTAATACAAAAAAATTTAATATTATCTTCCAAATCCAAGGATTTATATCAATTACTCTAGGATCTCCTAAAAATTCTCTCAAATATTTTCTTAATGCCTTTGTTGTTGGTTTAGAAGGCGAACCAAGTTGAACAAATACAACTTTTGTTTTTCTTTTTGGGTGTGCGTATTGATTATTCATAATTAAATTATTAAACAATTTATAATATACTTGTAAGTTTATTCATAGTTTTTTTATATTTTGGATACATGATTTTAATATGTGTATTGTTGATTTAATTTCAAGCTAACTAAAAAAATGTTTTAAGCATGTTTTTTAAAATTTATATTTTGAGTTTTTTTGAAAGCATATTTAAGAGCAATAGTTAAATCAGAAATCATTTTTTCTGAATGTAAAGGCCCTGGTGTAACTCTTAATCTTTCAGTACCAACTGGAACAGTTGGATAATTTATTGGTTGTATGTAATGTTTAAACTCATTTAACAAAATATTGCTAATTTCTTTACATCTTATTGGATCATTAACCATAATTGGAACGATATGGCTTTTGTTATCAATAAAATCTATGTTTTGATTTGCTAAATATTTTTTAAGTAATAGTGTGTTTTTTTGTTGTAGTTTTCTTTCTTTATCCGATTCTTTTAAATAACAGATAGATGTGGTAGCTGCGTTAGCTAGAGCAGGCGGTAATGCTGTTGTAAATATATATCCACTAGCATAACTCCTTATAGTGTCACAAATTATGTTTGAAGATGTGATATATCCACCCATTGTTCCAAATGCTTTTCCTAATGTTCCTTGTATTATATCAATAGAGTTTTGCAGATCTAACTCTTCAGCTAGACCTGACCCCTTTTTGCCGTACATACCAACTGCATGAACTTCATCTAAATAAGTTAACGCATTATATTTTTTTGCTATTTTTGATATCCCACAGATATCTCCAAAATCACCATCCATAGAATAAATTGATTCAAATACAATAATTTTAGGTTTTTTTTCAGGATATTTTTTTAATAAATTTTCTAAATCGTTTAAATCGTTATGTTTAAAAATTTCTTTTGAAGCTTTTGATTTTTTTATACCTGAAATTATGGATGCATGATTTTTTTCGTCAGAAAAAACGACTGGTTCTTTTAAAATATTCAAAAGTGTACTCAATGCTGATTCGTTTGCAACATATCCAGATGAAAATACAACAGCTTTCTCTTTTGAATGAAGATCAGCAAGTTCGTTTTCTAAATTTACAATAGCACTACTGTTTCCGGATATATTTCGTGTCCCACCTGATCCAGTACCCATATTTTTTACTGAATCTATCATTGAATTTACAACAAGTTTATTTTGACTCATACCTAAATAATCGTTAGAGCACCAGACAATTATATCATTATTCTTTGATTTCGATATCCATGACGCATAAGGATGTTTGCCAGCTTTTCTTTCAATTTCATTAAAATATCTGTATCTACCTTCAATCTTAAGTTTATTTATTGATGATTTAAATATATTTGAATAATTCAAGATTTTACCTACACGATCATTATAATTAAATAATATTATATTTAAGATTTTCAACTTATTATTTATCAAATTTTTTAGTACATAATTTTAGCTAAAATTAAATTTTTATTTTCTTACTTGAACTTTTTTTAAGTTTTTATATAACAGTCTTTATTTAAAATTTGGAAAGTATAAATGTGAGCTCATTAGAAAAAAAATCAGAAACAACAGATGAAAACTTTGCAAACGGTGCCGATAGAGGTGGTTTACTAGGAAATAGAATAATTCTACCTGAAGATTATATTCCTTCTGTTGACGAAGAATTTATGAATGACAATCAACTTGAGTATTTTAGACAAAAATTACTCAATTGGAAATTAGAGTTGCTTGACGAGGCGACTGATACAAAAGGTACCTTATCTGCTGAAGGTTTGCAAAGACCTGATATAGCTGATAGAGCTCAAGTAGAATCAGACGCATCTATTCAGCTTCGTACTAGAGATAGGGAAAGAAAACTAATTAGCAAAATCGACGCTGCTTTAAGAAGAATAGATTTAAAAACATATGGATTTTGTGAAGAAACGGGTGAACCAATTGGCTTAGGTCGTTTGAAAGCAAGGCCAATTGCATCACTAAGTGTTGACGCACAAGAACGACATGAAAAAATGGAAAAAATTCACAAAGACGAATAATCTTTATAATCAAATATGAATTAAATGTAAAAAAGAACAAAACAAGAACATATGTTGACAAGTGAACAAAAGGTGAATATTATCACTTTTAATTTATTAGTTGAAAGTATTGTAATCGTATGTCAGTAAGGAGTTAGGGAATGAGTGCTGAGGTTATTAAAATGTCAAATCAAGATAAAGATAGAAACATAGCTTTAGAGTCTGCAATTGGACAGATAGAGAAAGCTTTTGGTAAAGGCTCTGTTATGAAATTAGGTACATCTGGAGAAAATTTAGATGTACAAGCGATATCCACAGGTTCGCTAGGTTTAGATATTGCTCTTGGTATAGGTGGATTGCCCAAAGGAAGAATTGTAGAAATTTATGGACCTGAAAGCTCAGGGAAAACAACCTTAGCATTACACGTAGTTGCTGAAGCCCAAAAGACAGGTGGAACTTGTGCGTTTGTAGATGCAGAACATGCTCTTGACCCAGTATATGCTAAAAAATTAGGAGTAAATATTGATGATCTATTAATTTCTCAACCTGATGCTGGAGAACAGGCATTAGAAATAGCTGACACATTAGTTAGATCAGGGGCTATATCTGTTTTAGTAGTTGATTCTGTAGCAGCATTAGTTCCTAGAGCTGAACTAGAAGGGGATATGGGTGATAGTCATATGGGTTTACAAGCTAGATTGATGAGTCAAGCTTTAAGAAAGTTAACCTCATCAATTTCTAAATCTAATTGTTTAGTAATATTTATAAACCAGATTAGACAAAAAATAGGAATTATGTTTGGTAACCCAGAAACAACTTCAGGTGGGAATGCCCTTAAGTTTTATGCATCTGTTAGATTGGATATAAGAAGAATAGGAGCAATTAAAGACAAAGATGATATAATAGGGAATCAAACCAGAGTAAAAGTTGTAAAAAATAAGGTTGCACCTCCATTTAGAACGGTTGAGTTTGATATTATGTATGGTGAAGGTATTTCTAAAAATGGAGAGATAGTTGATCTAGGAGTATCTGCAGATATAATTGAGAAATCTGGGTCATGGTTTTCATATAAAGATCAAAGGATAGGTCAAGGAAGAGAAAATGTTAAAAATTTTCTTAATGAAAATTCTGAAATCGCTACAGAAATAGAGGACAAAATTAAAGGAAATACAGTTCTAGTTGAGGAAATTTTAATGAATCCAGACCAACAAATTCCTGAAGAAGAAAAATAATTTTATTGAAGTTTTGTATTTTGTTAAATTGATGTTATCAAGAGGTGTAGATAATAAGCTAGTTTAACACATGAATAAGACTAAAAATTCAGTAAATGCAATTCGTTCAAAGTTCATAAATTATTTTAGTAAAAATGATCATGAGGTTATAACATCAAGTAATCTTGTACCGAACAATGATCCGACTCTACTTTTTACTAATGCTGGTATGGTACAGTTTAAAAATGTTTTTACTGGTCTAGAAACTAGAGACTACAATAGAGCTGTAAGTTCACAGAAGTGTCTGCGTGCTGGTGGAAAGCATAATGATCTTGAAAATGTAGGCAAAACTGCTAGACATCATACATTTTTTGAAATGTTAGGTAATTTTTCATTTGGAGATTATTTTAAAGAGAAAGCAATATTTCAAGCATGGGAATTGTTAACAAAAGAGTATGGTCTTCCAAAAGAAAAATTGTTGGTTACAATTTTTCATGATGATACAGAGGCTGACAATTTATGGAAAAAAATTTCTGGATTAAGTGATGAAAAAATAATCAAAATTAGTACTAGTGATAATTTTTGGAGTATGGGCGACACAGGTCCTTGTGGTCCTTGCTCAGAAATATTTTATGATCATGGTCCTTTAGTTGAAGGAGGACCTCCTGGTTCTAAAAATGAAGATGGTGATAGATTTATTGAAATTTGGAATTTAGTGTTTATGCAATATGAACAAATTTCTATAAATGAAAGAGTTAATTTACCTAAGCCAAGTATTGATACAGGGATGGGTTTAGAAAGAATATCAGCCGTTCTGCAAAACACTCATAATAATTATGAGACTGATATGATGAAAGATCTAGTTGAGGCTTCTTCATTAGTAACAGGTGTAGAAAAAACAAAAGATAATATTGTATCTCATAGAGTTGTAGCGGATCATTTAAGATCAATTTCTTTTTTAATTGCAGATGGAGTTTTACCTAGCAATGAAGGACGAGGATATGTACTAAGAAGAATAATGAGAAGAGCAATGCGCCACACACATCTTTTAGGTGCAAGTGATCCAGTGATATTCAAGTTAGTTAAATCTTTAATTGAACAAATGGGCGATGCTTTTCCAGAATTAGTTACTCAAAAAGTTACAATAGAAAACACAATAAAGGATGAAGAAATTAAATTTAAAGATACACTTGATAGAGGTATGAGTTTATTAATGAATGAAATAGACAAGAAAGTTTCTCCAGGCGTTCTTTCAGGTCAAAAAGCTTTTGAATTGTATGACACCTACGGATTTCCATTAGATTTAACAGAAGATGTTTTAAAATCATATCGGTGGAAGGTTGATTACCAGGGTTTTGAAAAATCTATGAATGAACAAAAAATTAAAGCAAGACAGGCTTGGTCAGGTTCGGGTGATGATGCTTATAATCAAGATATTTTAAGATTATTATTAGATTTACCACCTACTAACTTTAGAGGATATGATGAAAATACTTTTGAAACTAAAATTGATTTAATTATAAAAAATAATAAAATTTACGATAATGTTTTCGAAAATGAAAAAGTTGATATTATATGCAATGAGACAATTTTTTATGCTGAATCTGGTGGCCAGATATCTGATAAAGGGTTAATAATAGGAAAAAATTTCAAGGCTAATATATTAAATTCTAAAAAAATTACTGTTGGAAACGGTAAAATTATATTTGTTTCAACAATAGAAATTGTATCAGGAAAAATTACAGTTGGAGATATAATCAACCAAGTAATAGATTTAGATTTCAGAAAACAAATATGTTCACATCATTCAGCAACTCATCTTCTTCATGAAGCATTAAGACAAAAATTAGGTTTGCATGTCGCTCAAAAAGGTTCATTGGTAACTGATGAAAAACTGAGATTTGATTTTAGTCATCAAAAACCAATTTCTTCAGAATTAATTAAAGAAATTGAAGATGAAGTAAATTATAGAATATTTTGTAATGACAAAGTTACCACTAAAGTTATGTCTCCTGATAAGGCTATTGAAAAAGGAGCTATAGCTCTATTTGGTGAAAAATATGGAGATGAAGTGAGGGTAGTATCAATTGGAAAAAGTATAGATAATCAAAGAGAGGCTTGGTCAGTTGAATTATGTGGAGGCACACACGTAAAAAACACTTCTGAAATTTCAACCTTTAAAATATTATCAGAGACTGGTGTTTCATCTGGAGTTCGTAGAATTGAAGCCTTAACAAATATGGCTGCAATAAACTATTATAACAACGAGATAGATAAAATTAGATATATATCTTCTTCTCTAAAAACAAATAGTACTCAAGTCACAAAAAAAATTGAGCAATTAGTCTCAGAAAATCAAAAAATGAACAAAGAATTAAAACTTCTTAAAAATAAATCACATCTTAATTATGATTATAATTCAACTAAAGAAACAATAAATGGAATAGTATTTGAGTACAAAATATATGATGATTTAGTAGTTAAAGATTTAAAGCCTAACGCCGAAAATTTTATCAAAAACAATAATTCAAATATTGTTTGTTTAATTAGTAAAATTGATAATAAAGCTTCTATAGTAGTTGCTGTCGATAAATCACTCACTTCTAAATTAAGTGCAGTAGAAATGGTGAATGAAGTTTCAGCTATTTTAGGAGGTAAAGGAGGTGGTGGAAGACCGGATATGGCTCAATCTGGAGGATCAGATCCAAAAAATAGTCTACAAGCTATTAATAAGATAAAAGATTACATTAAACTTAAAATTTAGAGAATATATTGTTAGAAAATTTAAATGAAGAAATAATTTCCTTTAAAGAAACTGCAATTATGCAAATTGCAAATTTTGGAAGAAAATACCAATTAGAGAGTGGAAATTATATCTATCCAGCTTGGTTTGGGGAAGGTGATACATCTACAAGTAATTTAATTAACAACAAAACTGTTGAAGCTTTAAATCAAGGAAAAACATTTTATACATATCAAAACGGTATACCTCAATTACGATTAGAAGTCTCAAAATATATGAATGAAGTTTTTAACATCAATACGAAGCCTGAACATCATAGTGTTGTCACAGGTGGAATGATGGGACTTAGGTTGATTTGTGATTTAATTATCAGTGATGGCGATGAAGTTGTAATGGTTGGCCCTGTATGGCCTAACATAAGGTCATCAGTTTTATTAAAAAAAGGTAACATAAAAGAAGTTTCACTAAGATTAAAAGATAGTCAATGGATATTAGATTTTGAAAAACTTTTGGACACAATTACGCATAAAACAAAAATGGTTTTTGTTAATAGTCCTGGAAATCCAACAGGATGGGTAATGTCAAAAAAACAGCAAGAAATTCTATTTAATCATGTTAGAGAAATGGGTTGCTGGTTAATTTCTGATGAAGTTTATCATCAAATAATGTTTAATGATGATGTATCACCAAGTTTTCTTCAATTATCTAAGCCAACTGATAAATTAATAGTCATCAACTCAGCTTCAAAGAGCTTCAATATGACAGGATGGAGAATAGGTTGGATAACACATCCTGAAGAGTTAGGGCCTCACATAGCTAAATTAGTCCAAATAACAACAACGGGTGTTCCAGAGTTTCTTCAAAATGGTTTAATTTCAGCATTGCAGAACTACAAACTTCTTACCAAAGAAGTACGTCAAAATTTAAAAAAATCTAGAGATATAATGTTTCAAAGATTAGTTGAGTGGAAGCGAGTTGAGTGCAGTGTTCCAGAAGCTGCATTTTATGCTTTTTTTAAAGTAAAGGATATAAAAGATTCTTTAGAATTTGCAAAAAAATTAATCATTGATACTAATGTTGGAGTAGCACCAGGTATTGCATTTGGGGAGTCAGGTGAAGGTCATTTAAGAATATGTTTTGCAGCCAAACAAAGCTTCATAAATGAAATTATGGATAGATTAGAGCCATCCTTGAATTAAAATCACCAAGGCTTTATAGCAATTTTAAGTGCTTTATAACCTTCAATAAATCCAGGTCTATTACTGCCGTATATTTCATCAAATACATTTAGAACATTATCCAACCAATTTTTAAGTTCAATATTATTAGGATTAGCATCTAAGTATGCGTCTCTAATTAAAACAAAATGAATCCTTGGGTCGTAGGGTTTTTTTGTTCCACCCATTGTTTCATCACCATCAAGAAGTCTTATAAGCATAGCGTCAGCTGAACCAAGTGTTTGTTCGTGGATAGGTGGTCCAGACATTCTGTGCATAACTGAAGTCATATCTCTTCCATTACCAGTAATGTAACCCATAGATTTCCATGCTGTATCAATATCAATGTCACTATTAACATAATTTAAAATTTTTTTACCAAAATCTCTTAATGGGTCAGATATATCTGCTAGTAAATCAGTCAATCTGTCTCCATCTAAATCTGTTGCTAAAACAATACATTCTTGTTTGTTAATTATGTCCCACACTAGTAATCCATAATTTGTATCAGAAATATGCTGTTCAATTTTTCCAGACCAATTCTGCATACCATCTTTAAAATTTTTTGGTAAAAGAGAGATTATTTTATCAATGTTTGATTTATGTTCCTCATATGCATTTACAGCCCATTTGCGACCAACAGTGAATTTAGTTCCTTCAAGAAGCCAAATTAATATTCCTGCGTTAATTCCATCTTCCATTGCTTGTGTGGGCTTAAAAGCAACTCTTCCTAATTTACCAGTATCATTTATCATCTTTAAAAACAAACGACATGCATATGCCATCTGAATTCCAGGAGTATTCATTTCAGTATGTACAATACCAGTCTTTTCATTAACACTAAATTTGGATTTATCTTGTGAATAAGGCAAACATGGCATGCATCTCACAACGGTGATTGGTCCGTATGGACGAACGTTACAAAATACTCCTGCTTGTGTTCTTAATGGAGCATTTCCAGATTTACCCAACACAACAACTTTTTTTCCAGAGTCGTCATTAACATATGCATCGCCCGCAGTTGACCATTTTATTGATGTGTTTCGCATATTTCCAAACCAGCTTAATGCTTCAAGTTTTGTATCATGTCGCATTTGTGACCACATAGGAACTGCATAGAAAGGAAGATTTAAAATATCGGCTGCTGCAATAGTTCCTAATAATGCGTAAGCATCTGTCAATGAATGGCATATAGGATTTATAATTTCGTCATGTTTTCCACCTTTCCAAACTATTGCATTTGGATAACCATTTGGCCTTACGTTAGTCTTTTGGTAAAGGGTCCCAAGAAAACTTTCTAAGTCACCACCCTCAGATTCAGTCATAGCTATTTTCATTAAATCTAACATTTTAAGTCCTTAATTTTTTCAAGCCAAATTTTCTGCTTATATATATAACTATTCATACATAAATTAATAAATTTTTTAAATATCTTTTAGAAAAATTTTTAAAGAGTTAATATTTCTTAATTCTTCAAAATAATTTAAATTATATTCTCCCATATAATCTTCTTTGATTAGATGTCTAATTAAATAAATGAGTGGATCCCAAAAATTGTTGAAATTGATAATTCCCACTTTTTTGTTAACAATTTGATTTAATTGGCACCATGTTAAAACTTCAAAACATTCATCAAGTGTTCCTACACCTCCTGGTAAAATCAAGAAAGCATTAGATTTTTGGTACATTATTTGTTTTCTCTCGTGCATATTTTTAGTTATTATTAAGTTAGTATTATATTTCTTTGAATATCTGGTCTCTTGAATATCTTTTTTAATTAAAAAATTTGGTATTATACCTGTTGTTTTAGAACCATATCTAATAGCTGTTTCTGATACTGATCCCATTATACCATTTTCACCACCACCAAAAACAATGTCAAAATTATTTTCTGCAATGATTTGACCAACATTTTTAGAAGTTTTTATATTTTCAATATTTTTACCAGATTTGGAACCACCAAACACACATATTTTTTTTTTCAAAATCACCTCTTTAAAATAACAAACTTGAAAAAATTATATATTATTCTAATTATTTAACCTAAAATATAATACAAGTTTTTAATAAGGTTTTCTATGAGGTCTTCAAAAGCAATATATTTTTTAATGACTGGCGCAATTATAGCAGCTGTAGCGCTGTTTGTAGTTTTTTATGAAACTGAAATGGTTGATGATAAAGAGGTAGTCGTACCTTTGGTAAAAAAAGTACTCGATGCTAAGCCAATTGAAATTAGACCAACTAGAGAAGAAACTGCTGAAACAATTAAATTAGAAGTTGTAAGAGTGAGACCAGACGGAAGTCTTGTTATAGCTGGTAAAGGATTACCTAATTCTAAAATTGAAATTATTTCTAATTCAGAAGTAATTGCCATTACAACCAGTGATAAGATTGGAGATTTTGTTGCCGTTCCAGAAGAACAGTTAAAAGGTGGTGAATATTTTTTATCTTTTAGACAAACAACGAAAGATAATAAAGTAGTTATTGCAAAGAAATCCGTAGCTATCAATGTAACAGGAAATCATGATGATATTCCAATTGTTGCTATTGTTGATAGTCAAGGAAAATTAGATGCTAAAGTGATACAGGCCCCTGGTTTAGAAAAAAAGGAAGAGACTAATAAAAATGATGAAAAAACAAACACCAAACTTACAAAAAATCCTGAAATTAAAATATTGGCCCTAGCACATGATTCAAAAGTAGGTCAACTTGTTTTGTCTGGAATAGCTCATAATGGTGCTCAGGTAAATGCTGGTTTTACCGGAAAAGAAACCTCCTCTACTAAAATAATCAATGGTGAATGGACATTATCTATTCCTGGTAAATTAATTGCTGGGAAACAAAAGGTGTTTGCTGTTTTGTTAGGAAAAAATGGTAAAGTATTACGTGAAAACTCTATTATAATCAGTGGTAAAAATATTGAAAATGCAGACGGAAAAACATTGATTATTGTCCAAAAAGGAGATGCCCTCTGGAATATAGCTTTTCAAAGGTTAGGACTTGGAAATCGGTATGTTGATATTGTTGAACTCAATAAAGACAAAATTAAAAATCCAGATCTAATTTACCCCAAACAACTATTCATAATACCAAATTAAATAACTTAAAAATTACCTTTGATGATTGATGCACAAATAAATAAAGTAATAAAGCCCGTTTTAGAAATATTCGCAAAAAAATTATTAAGGTATAATGTAAAAGCTAATTTAGTTACTTTTATCGGTTTCTTTTTTGGTCTTTTTTGTTTTTATTTTATTGTACAGGAAATGTTCGTTTATGCAGGTATATTTTTATTTCTTAATAGATTTTGTGACGGATTGGATGGAGCGTTAGCAAGATTAATTGGAGAAACAGATATTGGTGCTTTTTATGACATTGTATTAGATTTTTTATTTTACTTTATTTTTCCTATATCTTTTATATTTTTGGATATAAAAAATGCATATTCAATATGTTTTTTATTATTAAGTTTTGTAGCTACTCAAACAACATTTCTTGCAACGTCATGGCTAGTAGAAAAAAATAAATTATCAATTGCTGACGGCCAAAATAAATCTTTTTTTTATACTGGTGGAATTACTGAAGGGTTTGAAACAATTATTTGTTTTGTAGTGATGTTAATATTTTATGAGTTTATTAATTATATATCATATATTTTTGGAACATTATGTTGGATTACTTTTATCATTAGAGTTTTATTTATCAGAAATTTGCTGAAATAATAAAATTCAAATTTATTTTTTTCACAATTTATAATATGAATAAGGTTTAATAGAACAATTTAAATTTTGGCAATAATAAAATGATTAAAAATACTAAACATTTGACGAATGAACAATACCGAGTAACCCAACAGCATGGAACAGAACCAGCTTATTCTGGGGAATATTGGGATAATAAAGAATTTGGTGACTATAATTGTATTTGTTGTAATACACTTCTTTTTTCAAGTGAAACAAAATATGATTCAGGATCAGGTTGGCCTTCTTTTTACAAACCAGTCTCAGAAAAAGTGATTGGCAAATCAATTGATAATTCATTTTTTATGCAAAGAACAGAGGTACATTGTTCAAAATGCCAGGCTCATCTTGGTCATGTTTTTCCAGATGGCCCCAAGCCTACTGGGTTGAGGTATTGTATTAATTCTGCATCTTTAAATTTTAAAAAAAATGAAAATACTAATTAATGTTAGGCTCTACCAAACTTTATGGATGTATTGCAGATCCAATTAATCATGTAAAAGCTCCAACAATTTTTACCTCTATCTTTAAGAAAAAAAATATAGATGCAGTTTTGGTGCCTATTCATACTAATGAAGATGATTTAGAGTATGTAATTAATTCTTTAAAATTAGTCAAAAATTTTAAAGGAATGACAGTGACTATTCCTCATAAAAAAGCAGCTGCAAAATTATGTGATTATCTTGAACCTGATGCGGAATTTACAGAATCTGTTAATTGGATAAAATTTGACGAAAAGAGAAAACTTATTGGCAATAACTTTGATGGAAAAGGTTTCATAACTGGTTTTAAGTCACGAAATTTTTTATTAAAAAATAAAAATATTTGCATTTTTGGTTCTGGTGGTGCCGCTGTTTCCATAGCTTGTTCTATTGCGCAAGAAGATATCAACTCGCTTAAAATAATAAATCGTGATCATTCAAAGGCAAATAATTTATTAAAAAAAATAAAAGTTATATCTAATGATTTAAAAGTTGAAGCTTTAAATAGCAAAGATAACTTTGCTATAAGTGAGGTTGATATAATAATTAATGCTACTAGTCTAGGCTTAAGTAAGAATGACGAACTACCGTTTGATGTTACAAAAAGTTCTCCTGAAACCATAATTGCAGACATAATTATGGAACCAGAAGAGACAGAACTGTTAAAAAGAGCAAAAAAATTGGGTCGCTCTATTCATTATGGAAAATATATGCTAGAAAGTCAGATTGATTTAGCAGGAAATTTTTTAGATCTATGGTAAAAAGGATATGTTATGGAAAATAACTCTGTTTGGGATGAAGAAAAATTAAATAAATTAAAAAAGTTGTGGGACGAAGGTTTACCAATTACCAAAATTGGAATTGAAATAGGTGTTTCAAGAAATGCTATAGCTGGTAAAGCACATAGATTAGGTTTACCAAAAAGAAATTCACCAATTTCTAAATCGGGAGATCCAAGAAAAAATCAAGAAACAACTTCTAAAAACACTAAACAGCAATTGCCGTTAAAAATCATGTTAAGAGAAGTTGAGTGGTCAAGAAATAGATGTTGTTGGCCTATTGGTGACCCGAAATTACCTGGATTTTCATTCTGTGGAACTTCTATTATACCTGGTAGACCTTACTGCGAAGAGCATTCAAATCTTGCATACACTAATACAAGAGAAAGCTAAAAAAATGTGTTATGACAAAATTCAATAAAAGAAGGATCGATTACAAACCATTATTATGGATTCCTAATAAAACACTCCTTGAAATCTCAATTTTTGACAAATATACAATTGTAAAGTCACAAATAACATATAAAAAAAATAATGTTAAAGACTTATATCAGACTGATTTTAATAGTCACTTGGAATTGAATGGCGAAAATTTAGTTACACTAAAATTTCAATTAATCATAGATAATAATCCACCTGAAAATATCAAAATTGATAAACTAAAAAAGGTAGATGAAGCCATTCAAATAAGCGTGCCTTCTAATTCAAAAATAATCAAAACAATTACTGAAGTTAAAATATTTCCATCAAAAAACAATGCATTAGAAGGTATCTATCAAAGTAATAATATGTTTTGCACTCAATGTGAACCTGAAGGTTTTAGAAAAATTACTTGGTTTCCAGATAGACCTGACTGTTTAAGTCTTTTTACAGTAAAACTAGAAGTTTCAGACCAATATAAAACTATTCTTTCTAATGGCAACTTAATAGAAGAAGGGGTTGTAGAAAATAAAAATGGAAGTGGTAATAGATTGTTTAAAGTTTGGCATGATCCATTTCCAAAGCCTTCTTACTTATTTGCGTTAGTTGTAGGAAATTTAGAAGTCAACACATCTAAATTTCTTACTTCATCTAAAAAAGAAATTGAAATCAGTATTTATACTGAAGTTGGAAATAAACACCTGACAAATTATGCCATGCAAAGTTTAAAAAAAGCAATGAGGTGGGATGAAGAAAAATATGGTTTAGAATACGATTTAGACATATTCATGATAGTTGCTGTTAGTCATTTCAATATGGGAGCAATGGAAAATAAAGGTTTAAATATATTTAATTCTAAATTTATTCTTGCTGATGAAAAAACTGCTACTGATAAAGATATACAAAACATAGAAAGTATAGTTGCTCATGAGTACTTTCATAATTGGACTGGAAACAGAGTAACTTGTAGAGATTGGTTCCAATTAACTCTCAAAGAAGGTTTAACTGTTTTTAGAGATCAGGAATTTTCAGCTGATATTAATAATAGAGGAGTAAAGAGAATAGAGGATGTATCAATGTTAAAATCAGTTCAGTTTGTAGAAGATTCAGGGTCAAATAGTCATCCAATAAGACCAAATGAATACCAAGAGATTAACAATTTCTATACCCCAACAATTTATGAAAAAGGAGCTGAGGTAATTAGAATGATTTATAATTTTCTTGGAAATAAGCTTTACAGAAAAGGAATGGATTTATACTTTAAAAAGTATGATGGAAAAGCGATTACTTGTGAAGATTTTTTGCAAGTTTTAGCTGAAGGTAGTAAAATAAATTTAAGCATATTTGAAAGATGGTATTCACAATCTGGTACACCTAACCTGAGAATCAAGAGAAAATTTAATAAAAAAGGATTGGAATTAAATTTTTTTCAAAGTGTCAATAATAGAATCAGTAATTTACCTATTCCAGTTAAAATTTCTATTTTAAATAAAAGAGGATCTCTTTTAAAATTTAAGATTAATAATTCTAAATTAAAAAAAGAACATGTATATTTGTTATCTAAAGGTAATGATAAAATTAATATTGTTTGTAATGAAAAAGAAATTATACCTTCCATTTTACGTGATTTTTCAGCTCCTGTAATTTTAAAAACAGACTTTGAGTTCGACGAATATATTCACATACTAAAATTTGATAATGATTCGTTTAATAAGTGGGATGCAGCTCAAAATTTATACCTAAAATGTTTTGAAAATAATAATATTTTAGACTCTTTCATAACTACACTTAAAAAATTGATCTTAAAAGAAAGTATTAATTATTCATTGTTGGCTTTGTTATTAGAATTACCATCTCGAAATGTATTTGAAAGTTTATTCGATACTATAGACCCAATCACTATGTATAAAAGAAAAATTGATTTTATGAAAAAAATTGCTTTAAGTTTAAAGGAAGTTTTTGAAATTAGTGTTCTTAATTTAATAAAAAATAAAATACATGATCATCAACGTATAGATGAAAGAGCTTTGCTTGAAAAAATACTTAAATATTTATTATTGGTTGATAGTAAAATTGGAATCGATACAGCCAAAAGAATTTCAATTAGTAAAAACATGACACTTTCAGTAATGGGATTAAAATCACTTTGTTTAGGAAATCAAAAAATAGCCTTAAAGTATCTAAATGATTTTTATAAAAGATGGGAAGGTAATGATCTTGTAGTTGAAAAATGGTTTGAAATGATGGCAACTTTAAATATAGGAGCCGGAGGTTTAAATTTTATTAAATCTTTGTTAGAACATCGAGCCTTTGATTATAAAAATCCAAATAAACTGAGATCTGTATTAAATACTTTTCAAAGAGAAAATATTTTACTATTTCATTCAAATGACTCCTCTGGATATAAATTTATTTCTGAACAAGTAGCAATAATTGATAAAAGTAACCCACAAGTAGCGGCAAGATTAATTCTACCTCTAACAAGATTTAATAACTTTACGAATGAAAGAAAAAATAAAATTAAGAGAGTTTTGAAAAATATAAATAAACCTTTTATTTCTAACGATTTATCAGAAATAATTGAAAAAGCATTAATTTAGTTATTTTGTATTCAAGAAACTTGGTATTTTACCACTTTCTTTAAAATTTAAATAATTCTCAACAGGCAGTAAATCTAATTTGATTTTGTTTTTATGATTAATTTTGCTTTTAGTATTCTTAAATTTAGTTAATTTTTTGTCAGAAAGTCTATAAGATGAAACAAAGTTATCAATAGGTATTTTATTTACCTTTTTCTTTATGAGTTTTTCAATTAGTAAAATATTTTTTTCATCATTTTTATCAAAAATTGTATAGGCCTTCCCTTTGTTACCTGCTCTTCCAGTACGGCCAATACGATGGACGTAATCTTCTGGATTATTGGGTATGTCAAAATTGAAAACGTGGCTTAAACCGTCAATGTCAATTCCTCTTGCAGCAACATCTGAAGCAATTAGAATATTAGCAGATTTACTTTTAAATCTTTCAAGAGATTTAATTCTTAAATTTTGATCCAAATTTCCGTGAAGACAAACTGTTTTGAAATTATTTTTTTGTAGATAATTATTAACTTTATCAATGTCAGTTTTTTTATTACAAAAAATTACAGCACTTTTTACTGTCTCGATATTTAATAATATTTTTAGATCATTCATTTTATTTTTATTGTTAGTTTTAATAAAAATACTATTTATGTTTTCTGGAGTTGAAGAATAATTATCTATAGTGATTTCTTTTGGATTGATTAATAAGTCTTTACCTATATTTCTAATTTCATGTGAAAGGGTTGCAGAAAAAAACAATGTTTGTCTAATTTTAGGTAATAATTTGTTAATTTTTATTATATCTGGAATGAAACCCATATCTAACATTCTATCTGCTTCATCAATAACAAGAAATTTTACATCTCTCATTAAAACTTTACCTCGTTCAATATGATCTAAAAGTCTTCCAGGGGTTGCAATCAGCACGTCAACTCCCTTTGATAATTTATTATCCTGTTCTGTAAATGAAACTCCACCAATTAATAATGCCATTTGAAGTTTAAGATATTTGTTGATACTATTAAATTCTTCAGATACTTGCATCGCTAATTCTCTAGTAGGAGCTAAAATCAGAGATCTTGGCATTCTAGATTTGGAATTTCCACAATTTAAAATTTCAATTAAAGGCATAATAAATGAACCAGTCTTACCAGTTCCTGTTTGAGCACAACCTAATATATCTCTTCCCATCAAAATATTTGGTATAGCTTTTTTTTGGATTTCTGTTGGTTTGGTGTAACCAATATCATTTATAGAAGATAAAACTTCTTTACATAAACCTAGATTTTCAAATTTCACGTAAATATCCTTTTAAACGCTATGCTTTAAATTCTATTATAGAAAAAGTCAAATAATTTAAATACCTCAATTTTTTAAACATCAAATTCATTAACACTACTAGCATTGTCTTGAATATATTTAAATCTGAGTTCAGGTTTTTTCCCCATTAAAATATTTACTAAATTATCGACAGCTCTTCGATCATCAGCTTCTTTTAAATCTCTTTTTGGAAGAGTTATTTTGATTAAATTTCTAGTATTTGGAGACATAGAAGTTTCCTTTAATTGTGATGGTGGCATTTCACCTAATCCTTTAAACCGACTTATTTGCCCCTTTCCATTAAATTTTTCATTTATAATTTTATTTTTACTTTCTTCTGTAAGAGCATAATATGACTTGTTATTGAATGATATTCTATATAGAGGTGGTTGAGCTATGTAAAGATGACCTTTTTCAATAATTTCAGGAAAGTTTTTATAAAAAAAAGTTAGTAATAAAGCTGCAATATGAGCTCCGTCAACATCTGCGTCTGTCATAATTATTATTTTACTGTATCGAAGATTTTCAATGCCGTTAGCTTTAATATTTTCTAGACCAATCGCTTTTTTTAAGTCATTAATTTCTTGATTTTGCAACATTTTATCATTTGTGGCACTTGCAACATTTAAAATTTTTCCTTTCAAAGGCAAAACTGCTTGAGTAGTTCTTTCTCTAGCTTGTTTTGCAGAACCTCCAGCACTATCTCCTTCAACTATAAAAAGTTCAGTTTCATCAAAGCTGTTACTGGAGCAATCAGCAAGCTTGCCAGGCAAACGAACTTTTTTCGAAATTGATTTTCTTGAAATTTCTTTTTCTTTCTTTTTTCTTTTTCTTTCTTCTAAGTTACTTATTGAACGATTTAACAGAGACTCTCCAATTTCTTTTAAGTTTGATAACCAAGTCTCAAATCTGTCTTTGATTGCAGTTTCAACAATTTTCGTAGTAAACGAATTCACAAGTTTTTCTTTCGTCTGGCCTTGAAATTGAGGCTCTCTAATGAAAACCGACAAGATAGTTCCAGTTGAAATCATTAAGTCATCAAATGCAATTTCATTAGCTTTTTTAAATCCTTTTAATTCAGCAAAGTTTCTAATACCCTTAGTCAAAGCTAGCCTTAACCCAATTTCATGTGTTCCACCAAGTGGAGTATTTACAGTATTACAAAAAGTTTCTGTAAAACCTTGTTCACCATCTGCTAACCAACTAATAACCCATTCAACAGTTTCATCTCCAATTTTAACATTTCCCTGAAAAAAAGATGAGGAAAACAGTTCATTAGATGAAGTTTTATGTTTCATAAAGTCCGATATTCCATTTAAGTAGCAAATTTGTTTTGAGCTTGGTAAGTTACTGTCTTTTTTAATTAGTGTCTCATCACATTTCCAATTTATTTGCACTCCCTTAAATAAATACGCCTTATTTTTTAACAAATTAAAAATTTTTACTGGGTTGAAAGTGTTACCTTCACCAAATATTTCAATATCAGGTTTGAAAGTAATCGAAGTTCCGTTATTTTTCTTAATTTTTTCTTTTTTTATTAGAGGTGTTGTAGGTAATCCTTTTGAAAATTCTTGAACATACAAATGGCCCTCTCTAGTGACTTCTACTTTCATATAGGATGAAAGAGCATTTACTACAGAGGCACCAACTCCATGTAATCCACCTGAAGTTGTATAGTTTTTATTTGTAAATTTTCCACCTGAATGAAGAGTTGTCATTATGATTTCTAAAGCTGATTTATCTTTAAATTTTGGATGGTTATCTATAGGTATACCTCTACCATTATCTGATATTATTATGATATTATTATTAAGTAGATTTATGTTAATTGTTGTAGCGAACTTAGCCACTACCTCATCCATTGAATTGTCGATTATTTCATTAACTAGGTGATGGAGAGCATTGTTGTCTGTTCCACCAATATACATTCCTGGTCTATGACGTACAGGTTCTAATCCTTCCAAAATTTCAATTTCAGAAGCATTGTAATTATATAATAAATTTTGTGTCATGAAAATGAATTTACATTATTATGTGTATAAAAAAATTTCTGATACTATATATAGCTATTTTTATGAAATTTTCAAATAAAAAAACCTAACTAGAAGTTAGGTTTGATTAGAAATTTAAATTTGTTTAGCTTGAATAGTACATCTTAAATTCTACTGGGTGAGGTGAATGTTCAAATTGAACAACTTCTTCCATTTTTAGATCAATGTAAGCCTCTATTTGGTCTACCGTAAAAACATCGCCCTTCGTTAAAAAAGACATATCATTAGCTAGCGCATCTAAAGCTTCCCTGAGCGATCCACAAACGGTGGGAATGCTTGCTAATTCACTTGCAGGCAATTCATATAAATCTTGATCCATAGCATCACCAGGATCTATTTTATTCTCAATACCATCCAGCCCAGCCATTAGCATTGCTGAAAATGCTAAGTATGGGTTTGCGGTGGCATCTGGAAATCTAACCTCAACCCTTTTTCCATTAGGGCTGTCAGTAAAAGGAATTCTGCAGGAAGCAGATCTATTTCTAGCAGAATAAGCTAAAATCACGGGTGCTTCAAATCCAGGAATCAATCTTTTGTAAGAATTTGTCGATGGATTAGTAAATGCATTAAGAGCTTTTGCATGTTTTATTATCCCACCTATGTAATGCAAACACGTTTGAGATAATTGGGCATAATTGTCACCGGCAAATAAAGGTTTACCATTTTTCCATATAGATTGATGGGTATGCATGCCTGTACCATTATCACCCGCTACAGGTTTGGGCATAAATGTTGCTGTTTGACCAAAAGAATGTGCAACATTTTGAACTGCATACTTATAAAGTTGAACATTATCAGCAGTTTCGATGAGTGTTCCAAATTTCATTCCTAATTCATGTTGTGAAGGTGCAACTTCATGATGATGCTTTTCCATTTCAACACCCATGTCAACAAGTGATAGGACCATTTCGCTTCTTAAATCTTGAGCTGAATCAACTGGTGGAACGGGAAAATATCCACCTTTTATTCCAGGTCTGTGACCCATATTACCTTCTTCTAAATTACTACCAGAATTGTAAGGACCTTCTGTAGAATCAATTTTATAAAACGATGAGTTCATTTCATCTTCAAATTTGACATCATCAAATACAAAGAATTCAGGTTCTGGTCCAAAATATGCAGTATCACCAACTCCTATTGAATTCATATATCCTAAAGCTTGCTTAGCTGTAGATCTTGGATCTCTTTCATAAGGTTTGCCTGATAATGGATCTAACACATCACAGAAAATTGATAGTGTAGGTTGTGAAAAAAAAGGATCAACGATCGATCTAGAACAATCAGGCATAAGTTTCATATCAGACTCATTAATTGCTTTCCATCCAGCTATAGACGATCCGTCAAACATAAAACCTTCTGCCAGAGATTTTTCATCTATTGTGCTTACATGTTGGGATAAATGTTGCATTTTACCTCTAGGATCAGTAAAGCGTAGATCTACAAATTGGATTTCTTTTTCTTTAATTATATCCATAATTTCTTTTGCGTCTGACATATTATCTACTCCATTATTCATATGTTATATTGCTTCGTTACCTTTTTCACCTGTTCTAATTCGGATAGCTTTTTCGATTGATGATACAAAAATCTTACCGTCTCCAATCCTACCTGTTTTAGCTGACTCCTCAATGCATTCAATCGCAGAATCTACTAAATTTTCATCGACGACGATCTCTATCTTAACTTTAGGAAGGAAATCAACAACATATTCTGCCCCTCTATAGAGCTCAGTGTGACCTTTTTGTCTTCCAAACCCTTTTGCTTCATAAACAGTTAAACCTTGAATACCAATAAGTGAAAGTGCGTTTTTAACTTCATCGAGTTTAAATGGCTTAATTATTGCTTCGATTTTTTTCATTTAAATCATCCCTCAAAAAATTCATATATATTATTATAAATTTAACAAAATAATTTTTATTAAAATATCACAATAAAAAAAAAAGTGATTAAAAATTAAGCAAAAATTTAATTTAAAAAATCTTTAATTCTTGAAATTGCTTCCTCAATAGCAGAATCTGAATTAGCACATGATAGTCTTATATAACCTTCACCATATTCACCAAAAGAAGTTCCTGCAACTGTTGCCACACCTAAATTATCTAATAAAATATTTTGAATTTCTGTAGAATTTTTTCCTGTTCCGGTAATATTTGGAAAGCAATAAAAAGCACCATTTGGTTTTTGGCAAGAAAATCCTTTTATCTCATTTAATTTATTATACATTAAATGAGCACGTCTTTTAAAATGATTATTCATTTCTGAAACACAATTTTGAGGGCCATTTAATGCTTCTAATGCAGCATATTGAGCGCTTGAATTAACACATGAGTGAATGTTCACAGCAAGTTTTTCTGCAATTTCATATAATTTATGTGGAAAAATTCCATAGCCTAAACGCCATCCGGTCATAGCATATGTTTTAGACCATCCATTTAAAATAATTAGCCTATCTCTAATTTCAGGAAATTGTAACATTGATGTAAATTCATTTTCACCAAAACAGAATTGATCATAAATCTCATCGCTCATTAAAACAACATCTGGGTGTTTTTCTAAGCCTTCAACTAACTTTTTTAGTTCACTTTTAGGAACCAATCCACCTGTAGGGTTTGCTGGGCTATTAATAATTATTAAACTCGTATTAGTATTGATTTTATTGAGTATGTCTTCTGCTGAAAATGAAAAATCCTTTTCTTCTCTTAATTGATATGGGATCGATTTTGCACCTGAGTAATTAATAGCTGATTCATAAATTGGGAATCCTGGATTTGGGTATAAAATTTCTTTATTTTTTTCACCCATTAACATTGCTGAAAAAAATATTATAACCTTACCTCCTGGAACAATCATAATATTTTCAGGTGAAACATTTTCATTGTATCTTTTTTTTATATCATTTGAGACGGCTTCTCGTAGATTTGGAATACCTGTTGATTGTGTATATCCATGATGTCCATCTTTAAGAGCTTTTATACCTGCCTCAACAATATGCTCAGGTGTTTTAAAGTCTGGCTGGCCAATTCCTAGATTAATAATGTTATGACCCTCGGAAGCTAGTTTATTTGCCTTCGCCAAAACAGTAAAGGCAGTCTCAGTCCCAAGATTATAATTTCTAGATGCTAAATTGTAATTACTTTTCATTTAATAAACCTTGATTAATTGGTATTTATTAAATACTTTTACACAAATATATTTAAAATAAACATTTTATTAAAAAGATTTTATTAAAATATTTAATTTTGATATTGATTACAAGAATTATGGCGGGTGTAGCTCAGTTGGTTAGAGCGCGGGTTTGTGGTACCTGAGGTCGCCGGTTCGAAGCCGGTCACTCGCCCCATACTAATTTTAATCATTCTAACTTGACCTTTAAGCTATCCTAAGTTAGCTATTTGTTAATTATATTGAAATTTAAAAATGCGGGCGTGGCGGAACTGGTAGACGCGCAAGATTTAGGTTCTTGTATCGAAAGGTGTGGGGGTTCAAGTCCCTTCGCCCGCACCAATAATAAAAAATTAAGTTTTAAGAGGTAAAATCAAAATGGCTGTTACGCAAACCTTATCGGAAGGATTAAAAAGAGAATTTGAAGTAATAATAACTAAGAAAGAAATTGAAAAATTAGTTGATCAAAAGCTTGAGAGTATTGCCAAAGAAGCTAACCTTCCAGGTTTTAGACCAGGTAAAGTGCCTGTTTCAGTGGTTAAAAATAGATTTGGGAAACAAATTATTGGTGAAGTTGTTAGAGAATCAGTTGATAATGCTTCAAAAGAAACAATGGAAAAAAATAAATTAACTCCATCTTCTCAGCCTAAAATAGAAATAGTATCATTCGAGGAAGGTAAGGATTTAAAAGCTAAACTGTTTGTTGAAATAATGCCTGATTTTGAAGTACCAGATTTATCAACATTAGATATAACTAAACCAATTGTAGAAGTAAGCGAAAAAGATATTAATGAAGCTGTTGAAAAAATTGCTAAAGAAAATGTTGGTACAAAAGAAATATCCAAAGATAGACCTGCAAAAAAAGGTGATACTCTGGTAATTGATTTTATAGGTAAAGTTGATGGTTTACCATTTGAAGGTGGAGAAGCTAAAGGCCATAATTTAAAGTTAGGTTCAAACACTTTTATACCTGGTTTTGAGGATGCATTAATTGGATCTTTACAAGGAAAAACCACACAAGTAAAAGTTACTTTCCCAAAAAATTATCAGGCTAAGGATTTGGCAGGTAAAGATGCTGTTTTTGAGACAAAAGTTAATGAAATTAGAG
>QBXO01000014.1 GCA_003284565.1 SAR116 cluster bacterium AG-321-K23 | reverse complement strand
GGTAAGGTATACCAGCCATTTCAAAACCCATTTCTATTCCACTTAATGTACCCATCAACATTAAATCATTAAAATCACCAAGATGCCCAATTCTAAAAACTTTTCCTGCAAGTTTTGAAAGTCCACCACCTAGAGACATATTAAAATTTTCTAAAATTATTTTTCGTAGATTATCAGCATTGTGATGTTCTGGTAACATAACAGCTGTTAAAACATTTGAAAAATCCTTTTCTTCTATGCATACATTCTCAAATCCCCATGCTTGAACAGCAGCCCTTGTTGCTATAGCATGTTTTTCATGTCTTTTAAAAACATTATTGAGTCCCTCTTCGTGAAGCATATTAATCGCTTCTTTTAATCCGTATAATAGATTAGTTGCAGGTGTATATGGAAAAGAACCTGATTTGTTCGCTTCAATTTGTTCTTCCCAATCCCAATATGATCTTCTCATACCTGAGGTTTTAGCTATTTTTAGTGCCTTATCTGATATTGCATTAAACGATAATCCGGGTGGTAACATTAGCCCCTTTTGAGATCCAGAAACTGTGACATCAACACCCCATTCATCATGCTTATATTCCATGGATGCTAAACCTGAGATAGTATCAACCATTAGTAGAGCGTCATGATTGGCTGAATTCAATACTTTCCTTACTTCTTCAATTCTTGAAGTACAACCAGTAGATGTCTCATTATGAACCACACAAACTGCTTTAATTTGTTTTTTTGTATCCTTTTGTAATCTGTCAAAAAGTTTTTCTGGAACAACACCTCTTCTCCAGTCAGTCTCCAAAAACTCAGTTTTTATTCCAAGTCTAAGTGCCATTTTATTCCATAAAGATGCAAAATGTCCTGTTTCGACCATAAGAACCAAATCGTCTTCTCTTAATGTATTAACAAGTGCGGCCTCCCAAGCACCAGTTCCTGAAGCAGGATAAATAATTACATTCGATTTAGTTTTAAATATAGATTGCATACCTTTAATGCAATTTTGTGTTAAATTAGCAAACTCAGGACCTCGATGATCTATTGTTGGATAATCCATTGCACGTAAAATTCTATCTGGAACATTAGAAGGACCTGGTAACTGAAGAAAATGTTTTCCTGGCATATATTTTTTACTCATTAACGAATCCCAATTAAAAAATTATCTTTATTTGAATATATTGTGAATATGTCTTAATAGTTATACACTTAATTACATTAATTTCTATTTTATTTCTCATTGAAGGTTATTTAGATGCCAGATGGTCATATCGATCAATTACTCAATACATTAGAAAGAAAAACTTCTGCGGAAGTTTATTCTGATGATTTTAATAAAGGTAGATATGCTACTGATGCGTCAATATATCAGATGATGCCATTTGGGGTTTTAATACCAAAATCAAAGTCTGATTTAATTGAAACAATAAATTATGCTCGAGAAAGTAAAGTTCCAATTCTAGCTCGTGGCGGCGGCACCTCTCAATGTGGTCAAACTGTTAATAATGCCATAGTGATTGACAATTCAAAATATCTTAACAAAGTTTTAGAATTTGACAAAGAAAGTATGACCTGTGTGGTTGAGCCTGGTATTGTGTTGGATGAACTTAATCGTTTTTTAAAACCATATGGTTTGTGGTTTCCAGTTGATGTTTCGACTTCAAGTAGAGCAACAATAGGAGGCATGACGGGTAATAACAGTTGTGGTGGGAGATCAATAAGATATGGCATGATGAGAGACAACGTTATTGATATTGAAGCTATTTTATTTGACGGATCAACTTATAACTTTGGAAAAATAGAAAATAATAGTCTTCCACTAAGTAATGGAGTAGCACCTGAAATTATTAATAACCTTCAAAAACTAGCTACAGATAATCAAAAAGAAATTTTGGATAAATTTCCTAATGTTCTAAGAAGAGTTGGTGGTTATAATATTGATGCATTGCTTCCTGATGCTATGGCTAACAGACCTTATGGCAAAGTAGGTGATGGAATTAATTTGTCTCACTTGTTGGTTGGATCAGAAGGTACACTGGCTTATTCATCTGCAATAACTCTTAAATTGTCTCCACTTCCTTCAAAAAAAATAATGGGAGTATGTCATTTCCCATCCTTTTACGAAGCAATGGATGCTGCTCAATATATAGTGCCATTAAATCCGGTTGCTGTCGAATTAGTAGATGATACTATGATAAGTCTAGCTCAAAAAATTGACATGTTTAAACCTACTGTAGAGGCTGTTGTAAACGGTAATCCAAAATCTCTACTTCTTGTTGAGTTTGCAGAAGAGGAAATGGATGAGAACCATCGTAGATTAAAAAAACTCCATCTACTAATGAGCGACCTAGGATATTCTTGGAATAAAAGCAAAAAAAATGGCGGTGTTATAGATGTCATAGATGATAATCTTCAGTCTAAAGTTAGTGAAATGAGAAAATCTGGTTTAAATATTATGATGTCAATGAAAGACGATGCAAAACCAGTTTCATTCATTGAAGACTGTGCAGTAGAACTAAAAGACTTAGCCGAATATACCAACGGATTAAATAAAATTTTTGACAAATACAATGTTAAGGGCACTTGGTATGCTCATGCCTCCGTCGGTTGTTTACATGTGAGACCTGTTTTAAACATGAAAATCCAAGATGATGTGGAAAAAATGAGAAATATTGCTAATGAAACAAGTTCTTTAGTTAAAAAATTTAATGGATCGTATTCTGGTGAGCATGGTGATGGTATTGCCCGTTCTGAATTTAATGAAGTAATGTTCGGTAAGAAAATGATAAACATTTTTAAAATCATTAAAAATTCGTTTGATCCATTTAATATTTTTAATCCAGGAAAAATTGTGGATGCTCCTAAATTAGATAGCAGAAATCTTTTCCGATATGCACCCTCGTATAATGCTCAAAATATTAATACAATTTTAGATTGGTCTTCTTGGACAGGCGCAAGTGGTGGTTTCCAAGGAGCTATTGAAATGTGTAATAATAATGGCTCATGTAGAAAATTAGACGGTGGTGTAATGTGTCCGTCTTTTAGAGTAACTAAAGACGAAAAAGACTCTACCAGAGGAAGAGCCAATTCACTTAGATTAGCACTTTCAGGACAGCTTGGAAAAGATGCATTAACAAGTGAAAAAATGGATGATACTATGAAACTTTGTGTTTCTTGTAAAGCGTGCAAACGTGAATGTCCAACAGGTGTTGATATGTCAAAGATGAAAATTGAAATATCATCTCTTAGAGCAAAAAAATTTGGTTTAGACCTATTTAGTAAACTTGTAGCATACCTTCCTTACTATGCTCCAATAGTTTCAAAGTTTTCCCTAATTATGAATTTAAGAGACAAACTGCCAGGATTAGCAAAGCTTAGTGAAGTGTTTCTTGGATTTACATCTAAGAGGCCTCTTCCTAAGTGGAGGAATAATTATTTTAAAAATAAAGAATTACCAAATAATTTAAATGAAATTAAAAATACAACTCCAGTTATTTTATTTGTTGATACTTTCAATAGGTATTATGAACCAGAAAATGTTAGATCTGCCATAAAAGTTTTGAAAAAAGCAGGATATTATCCATTCATACCTATATTACCAAATTCAAGTAAAATATTATGTTGTGGCAGAACTTATTTAAGCAATGGTCTGATAGATAACGCTAAAAATGAAATGTTGAATATATTGAATGCTTTCAGACCATACCTCAAGCAAGGTATTTCTGTTGTTGGGTTAGAACCATCTTGCATACTATCATTTAGAGATGAAATCCCAAATTTAATTAAAAGTGAGGATACTCAATACTTAAAAAATAATTCTTATACTTTTGAGGAATTACTATTCAAGAAAAGTAAAAAAATAAAATTTAAAAGCATAAACAAAAAAGTTCTACTTCATGGTCATTGCCATCAAAAAGCTTTTGATGCTGTCAAACCTATTGAAAATTTATTAGATAAAATTGAAGGATTAGAAGTTGAAAATATTCAGACAAGTTGTTGTGGCATGGCCGGTTCGTTTGGTTATGGAAAAGACACTTATGATATTTCAATGAAAATGGCAAATGAAAGACTATTTCCCAAAATTAAAAATAATTCAAATGATGTAATTGTAATAGCCGACGGAACATCATGTAGGTGTCAGATTAAAGACGGACTTAATAGAGAAGCTGTTCATCTAGCAAAGTTTCTAGATGAAAATATAATTTACTAAAAACAATTTAAGATCTAATCTATTGTTTGAAGGGGTAGGTATGCCAAGTAAAACAAAAAAACCAACATCATTCCATTGGGGTAGTTATTACGCTGAAATAGAAAATGAAAAGATTATTGGCGTGCGTCCTTATGAAAATGATAGAGACCCTTCAAAGATAGCTAATGGCATTATTGACAGTATTAACGATGAATTAAGAATAAGGGTCCCACATATTCGAAAAGGTTATCTTAGAGAAATAAGAAAAGAATTAGCGAATAGTAAAATGTCATTGACTGGAAAGCGAAGTAGGGAAAAAAGAGGTTTAGATAATTTTGTACCTGTTAGTTGGGAAGAGGCAATTGATATTGTTGCTTTTGAGTTAAACAGGGTCAAAAAAAAGTATAAAAACAAGGCCTTCTTTGCAGGCTCCTATGGCTGGGGTTCTGCTGGAAGATTTCATCACGCCCAAAGTCAACTTCATAGATTTTTTAACTGTTATGGTGGATATACTAAGTCAGTAAACACCTATTCTTATGCAGCAAGTGAAACAATTATGCCTCATGTGATTGGCATCTCATATCGACAATTTCTTGATACACACACTGATTGGAATAATATCAAAGATAATTCTGAATTAATAGTTATGTTTGGTGGATTACCCTTGAAAAATGCTCAGGTTACCTCGGGAGGAGTTGGAAAACACACAACCAAAGAATACATAAAAAAATGTGCTCAAAAAGGTATAGAATTTATCAATATTAGCCCAATGGAAATGGAAGCTGATATTCTAAGTAAGGCTGAATGGGTTAAAATAAGACCAGGCACAGATACAGCATTAATGCTTGGAATTGCATTTATTTTAGAAACAGAAAGTTTGGCTGATAAAGATTTTTTAAATAAATATTGTGTTGGTTACGACAAATTCCTTCAATACCTAAAGGGTATATCTGACGGTAAGGCAAAAACACCCTTCTGGGCTTCTAAGATTACAGGTGTTCCAAGCAATACAATATATAACTTAGCAAAGAAAATGTCATTGCACAGAACAATGATTACTGGAGCTTGGGCCCTTCAACGTCAGCAGTATGGTGAACAACCACATTGGATGATAACTGTTCTTGCATGTATGTTAGGACAAATAGGACTTCCTGGTGGAGGTTTTGGCCTTGGATACAGTGCTGAGAATGGTATTGGAAATCCAGTTCAATATTTTAAGTGGCCTTCTTTAGAACAATTCAAAAATCCTGTCTCTGAATTTATTCCAGTGGCTAGAATTTCAGACATGCTATTACAACCAGGAAAAGTTTTTTCCTATAATGGCAAAGAAATCAAATATCCAGATATAAAGCTGGTATATTGGGCAGGTGGTAATCCTTTTCATCATCAGATGAACTTAAAGAAGCTAGTTAGAGCATTCAAACAACCAGACACTATAATTGTCAATGAAATCTGGTGGAATAGTCTTGCAAGACACTCAGACATAATATTACCAGCAACAACCTCTTTAGAAAGAAATGATATAAGTATTAAACATTGGGATCAAACCATTTCACCAATGCACAAAGCAATTGAACCTGTAGGAGAGGCAAAATCAGACTATGAAATCTTTTCTGAAATTTCTTCAAAATTAAATTTCAAAGATAAATTTACTGAAGGTAAAGACGAAGATAAATGGTTAAGATTTATTTGGGAAGAATCAAAAAACAAAGCTAAAGAAGAAGGCTTTACTTTACCTGAGTTTGATAAATTTTGGAAAAATGGCTTTCAAGAAGTATTATCTCCCAAAAAGCAAACAATTTTATTAGAACAATTTAGAATAGATCCTGAAAAAAACCCTATACCAACACCTTCAGGGAAAATAGAAATTTTTTCTGAAACAATAGATAGTTTTAATTATAAGGACTGTCCTGGTCATCCAGCTTGGTTGGAGCAAGAAGAATGGCTAGGATCAAATTTAACAAAACAATTCCCGCTTCAACTTATATCAGGACAACCCCATAATAGATTGCATAGTCAACTTGATAATGGTTTCGAAAGCCAAAATAAAAAAATACGAGGAAGAGAACCAATAAAGATTCATCCGCAGGATGCTCAAACAAGAAGATTAGAAAATGGAGATATTGTTGAAGTTTTTAATAAAAGAGGTAAATGCCTTGCTGGGGTTATAGTTAGTGAAGAAGTAATGAAGGGTGTGGTATTTCTTCCCGTAGGTGCTTGGTATGACCCTATTGACGATGGTGCATACTGTATACACGGGAACCCAAACGTTTTAACTGAAGATATTGGTACATCCTCCCTAGCTCAAGGACCATCTGCGCACTCTACATTAGTTGAAATTAAAAAATATACTAAAGAGTTACCAGAAATTAGCGTTTTTAATAAACCTAACATCGTGAATAAATAGAGAACTTCGACTTGAGCATTGAAATTTGTATAATTAATCCCTACTCATCTGCAATATCAAACGAAAAAATTAAGAATTGTGCCTTAAGAGTGATTGGCAAAGATTCTAGTTTATTTATTAACAAAAAAAACTCTCAAGAAGACTATTTTGACCTTCATAGTGAATCAATAAATATTTCAAAATTGATTAAAGCAGTTGAAAAAAATAATTCTTCAGATGCTTTCATAATTGTTTCTTTTGAAGATATTGGTGTCGATACGATTAGAAAAATTACTTCCAAACAAATAATTGGTTTAGGTGAAGCTTCTTTTTATACTGCTAATATAATTGCAAATAAATTTTCAGTAATTACTAATTTGTCTCATTCACACGAAGCTTTAAAGAATAATTTAATTAAATATGACATGGATCATAAGTGCGCATCTATAAAATCAATTGAAGTTCCTGTTCTAGATATGGATACAATGTCTAAATCTAATTTGATTAAATTAGATAACGAAATTCAAAGAACAATTACTGAAGATGGTCCCGAAGCTATAATAATAACTAGCCCAGGTATTTATAATTTATCAAAAAATTTAAGTAAAAAATTCAACATACCAATTATTGAAGGTGTAACAGCAGCTACAGCTTTGATGGAAAATTTTGCTAAATTGGATTTACAAATAAAAAAAGTTGTTTCTAAACCTAATAGAAATTTTGGAATACCAATTTAATTCATTATAAAAATTCGTTTTCTAAATCTTTATCTAACAAAATCTGCTCTCTTTCCGAGTAATTTCCATAACCAGCACCTCCAGGTGTTTGAATTTGAAGTATGTCACCTGCTTTAATAATTTGTGTACCTTTTCCATTTAACTTTCCTTTACCTTTGATTGACACTTTTCCAGGTTTGCCGTTTCCTCCATTTAAACGACCTCTCGCAGGAAATTTGATCCTGTCAAAAGAGGCCAAAAGATCCATATCCTCATCAATTGCTGATTTAATTTCAATTACTTGACCTAATCCTCCGTTATATTTTCCCTTTCCACCACTTCCTGGATTATATTCTTTTTTCAGGAACAATAATGGAGCAACAGCTTCATTTATTTCGACTGGTGTGCCTCTTACTCCTGAAGGATAGGCAGTAGCTGATAATCCATCTTTGTTTGGTCTTGCACCTGTTCCACCATTAACTACAGCAGTGACTGCAAATAACGAGTTATTGTTAGCTCCCCTATCAGTCTTTCCACGAAATGTAATGTTCCATAAACAAGAAGCGCCTTCTGCAGGAACTTTTTCTGGTACAGCTTTTTCTAAACAACCAAAAACTACATCTGGAAGCATTTGACCAATAATATGTCTTGCACATACTGCAGCGGGATATGGAGCGTTTAAAATCGAACCTAATGGCGCGTCAATTTCAAAAGGTTTTAGGGATCCTGCATTATTTGGTATTTCTGCACTTACAAGACAACTTAATCCAAAACAAGTGTAGGCTTTAGTATATGATAATGGTACATTTATACCAAACTTAGATTTTTCAGAGGTACCAGTATAATCAACAGATATTGATTTATCTGAAACTTTTAGTTTGGCCTCTAATTTAATATCCTTTTCAAATCCATCTATCATCATAAAATTTTCATATACACCATTTGGGATTTTTTTAATTTCATTTTCAACAGCAGATAATGACTTGTCATATATAAAATCAGATAAACTTTTTAAATCATCAATTTCAAATTCTTTCATCATTTCAACTAATCTATTGCAACCTATATCATTACATGCAGCCAATGAATAAACATCTCCTTCTGTTTCTACTGGTTGTCTTGTGTTTTGGCTAACTAGTTTTAGTAATGTTTTATTCATTACACCTCTGTCAGCTAATTTCAGCATAGGTATATAAAAACCCTCCATGTGTATATCAGTAGCATCAGGACCTACTCCTAATCCACCAATATCTGTCAAATGGGATGTACAAGAAAAAAGACCAACAATTTTGTTGTCTTTGAAACAAGGGGTTGTTAATACAAAATCGTTCAAATGCCCTGTTCCCATCCAAGGATCATTTGTGATAAAAATGTCTCCTTCATTCATTGTATTTAATGGGAAATGATCGATGAAATGCTTAACTGACTCTGCCATAGAGTTAACATGACCAGGAGTACCTGTAACTGCTTGAGCCATCATTCTACCTTCTAAATCAAACACCCCTGCAGATATATCTCCACATTCACGGACAATCGGACTAAATGCAGTTCTTACTAGTGTTTGGCCTTGCTCTTCCACAACAGAAAGAAGTCTATTCCACATTACTTGATTTTGAATATTATTTTTTTCATCAATTAAATTATTCTCATTCATTGTCTATATGTTCCATTTGTAAAAAATTATTACTCAAAACTTTTGTATTAAAATTATTAGAAACAACTATTGTAGTTTGATCTTCTGTAATTATACATTGACCATTTATAAAATCTCCTGGATTTAACTTTGATCTTTCATAATTTGGTATTTTAATTTTTTCTCCACTTTCATAATTACAAAAATCAGTTAGAGAATTTTCTTTGATTTTTTTATAAGAATCTAATTCTAGAGATTCAGTTGATTTCTCATTTATAATGGATAATGACAAAGACCAAGTTAAAATTTCTATGTCAGCATTTGGAAGAATTCTAGAATATAATTTTTCGTAATTTTCTTCAAAAGTTTCTTTAATTTTGTTTCCGTCTTTATTAGATAATATTTCATTTTCTATAGGCACTTTGATTTCGTGTCCTTGACCAGCATAACGCATAAATGCAAAACGTTCTTCAATATAATCTGTATTTTCAGACTTGTTTTGTATAATATTTTTTGCTTCATCCCTCATTAATGTTAGTAAATTATTAACTTTTTCAATATTCAATTTATTTAATAACATTCTAAGACTTTTAACTACTTCATATCCAACAGGAGCTTTTAAAAAGCCAACAGCCGATCCAACACTTGCATTTGTAGGGATGATTATTTTTTTTACTCTTAATTTTTCTGCAACTCTAGAGATATGAAGAGGAGCAGCCCCTCCAAATCCAATAAGAGTTCTATTTGATGTTTCATGACCTTGTTCAACGGCATGGACTCTTGCTGCATTTGACATGGTCTCATCTACAATTTCAGATATTGCTAATGCGGCCGTTTCAGTTTTTACATTAAGCTTATGACCGATATTTTTTTTAATTGCATTTTTAGCAAATTCTTTGGATAGTTTTATTTTACCCCCTGCAAATTTATCAGGATCAATCTTACCTATTACTAAGTCTGCATCCGTAATTGTTGGATTGTTTCCACCGTTGGAGTAGCATGCTGGGCCTGGGTTTGAGCCAGCACTGTCTGGGCCAGTGATTATTTGATCCAACTTATTTACTCGAGCAATTGATCCACCCCCTGCACCAATTTCTACCATTTCAATTACAGGAATTCTTAAAGGTAGCCCACTTCCTTTTTTAAATCTCGCTTTTCTGTCAACTTCAAATTCTCTTGCTTTAATCGCTTTCTGGTTTTCAATTATGGTTATCTTAGCGGTCGTTCCTCCCATATCGAACGATATTACTTTATCTAATTTCAAATCTTCAGCAATAGATGTTGCCAAAATAGCACCACCTGCAGGACCTGATTCAACTAATCTTACTGGATTATTACATGCACTTATTACATTAGTTAAAGTTCCTCCAGAGGTCATCAATAAAAGGGGGCAATTAAAACCTTTTTGCCTTAATTCACTATCTAATTTTTTTAAATAAGTTGAAATTAAAGGTTTTATGTAAGAGTTTACTACAGTAGTAGTAAAACGTTCATATTCTCTTATTTCTGGGCAGACATCAGATGATATACTTATCTCTACATCTGTTAAATGTTTTAATAAAAATTCTTTAAGTTCATTTTCATTTTTAGAATTAGCATAGGAATGTAGAAAGCCAATTCCAATACTTTCAAATTTTTCATTTTTAATTATATCAACTAAACTTTGAAATTGTTGGGTGTTAATAGGCTTAATTATATTTCCATTAATATCAGTTCTTTCTTCTATTACATATCTATGCTTTCTTGGAACAAGTGACATTGTTTTTTCAATAAGTATGTCATATTGATCAAACCTGCTTTCATAACCAATATCTAAAACATCCCTAAAACCCTCTGTGGTAACAAAACAAGTTTTTGCACCTTTTCTTTCAATAACTGCATTTGTTGCTAAAGTAGTACCATGTATAATCATATTTATATCTGACGCATTGATTTTATTTTCTTGTAATAGTTCTACTACGCCTTGAATCACTGCTACTTCAGGTTCCGATGAAGAAGTAAGCACTTTTTTAGTTAAAAGATTAGTGTTGTCTTCTAAAACTATATCTGTAAAAGTTCCTCCAATATCAATAGCAAGTCTCATTTATTGAAATCCTCTACAACATTATTATTGGATCATGAAGTTAACAGGAGCGGTTACAATTTCCGGGAAAATTACGATTATCACAATACTTAACAACATTAAAAAGAAAAATGGTAATGCTGCTTTTGTAACTTTTAATATATCTCTACCCGTCATTCCTTGAAGAACAAATAAATTAAAACCTACTGGAGGAGTAATTTGTGCCATTTCCACAACAATTACTGTGAAAATTCCAAACCATATCAAATCTATTCCAGCTGTCTGAACCATTGGTAAAACGACAGATGCAGTCAATACCATCATGGATGTACCTTCAAGGAAACAACCTAGAAAAATGTATAATATTGTTAGAATTGCTAAAAGTGAAAGTTGTGATAATTGAAAGTCATTTACTATTTGTCCTAATTGTTTTGGGATACCAGTATATCCCATGGCAACAGAAAGAAATGCTGCTCCTACAATTATAAAATTAATCATGCAAGAAGTTTTAACTGCTCCCAATAAACTGTCCATAAAACTCTTGAAATTAAGAGATTTTGAAGACCAAGCAAGTATTAAAGCTCCTATTACACCAATCGTTGCTGCCTCTGTCGGAGTGGCATAACCACCATAAATTGATCCTAAAACAAAAAATATTAATGCAACTACTGGAAGCAAGTTTCTGGCTGCTTTTATTTTTTCTAAGAAAGTATAACTTACATTTTGTTTTGGTGCTAAAGAAGGATTAAGTTTAGATCTAATTGCTATATATGACATAAAAATCAAAATAATCATTATACCTGGTAAAACACCGGCTATGAAAAGTCTTGATATGGAGACTTGTGCCAAAACACCATAAACAATCAACATTATTGAAGGTGGAATTAATAATCCCAATGTACCAGAACCGGCAAGTGAACCTATGCTAAGAGTTTCATCATAATTTCTTTTCTTTAATTCTGGTATACTCATTCTACCTATTGTGGCGCAAGTAACTGCACTAGATCCTGCAACAGCAGCCATAATACCACAACCAACTACATTAACATGCAACAATCCTCCAGGTAAATTAGACAGCATTGGTGCAAGTCCTTTAAACATTTCTGAGGAAAGTCTTGTTCTAAAAAGTATCTCACCCATCCATATAAATAATGGTAAGGCTGTTAATGCCCAATTCCAACTTGCATCCCATAATGTGCTTGCAAGAAGAGATCCTACAGGTGCTGGAGTAAAAAATTCTAGTAATATATATCCTAAGGTAATTAATGCTGGAGCCACCCATATACCTAGAGATAAAAGAAATAATAATAAGATAAATAAAATTAATGATAATCCAGTAGCCATATATTTCTCTTCTAAGTATTATCTTTTAATATTGGGTCAGCATTTTTAACGTAGGATGGCTGTTTCTTTTTCCAAACTGTAAAAAAATCATCAATAAGAGCAACTAAAAAAATTGTTACCCCAATAGACATGCTTATCCTAGGTATCCAAAAAGGTATAGCCAATAAACCGGGGCTGATATCCTCAAAAATAAATGAAAAATAGACAAAGTCCCAGCTCCAGTATGTCAAATAACTGGTAATTATAATACAAAATGACAATGAGAAAAGCTCTTGATATCTTTTAATTTTTTTTCCCAATAATCTTGTAAATAGTGTCACTCTTATATGTTCACCACTGTGAAAAGTATAAGACAACCCAAAAAAAGTTAAAGCAGCCAAACTAAAGCCAGCAGTTTCAGTAGAATCCACTGTGATATTTATAAATCTTCCTAAAATTTGAGCAACTATGGTTAAAGCAATGAGTACCATAAAAAAGGCAGAGAGATAGCCACTGTATAAATATAATTTATTCAATTTATTTCTCATGACTATCTCTCTAGATTTTAACGCATAGATAAGTATCTATCTAAGACAGCATTAGCTTCTGGACTAGCTTTTGATCTCCAATTTTTCATCATTTCGAGACCAATACTTTTCATCTTGCTAATTACCTCATCAGGAGCATTTTTAGAAGACATGCCATTTTTCTTAAGAATACCAATTTGCTTTTTAGTAGTCTCAGCACTCATTTCCCATCCTCTAAGCTCAGCTCTCTTTGCAGCAGCTAAAATGTTACTTTGATCACCTTTAGATAATGCATTAAACGCCTTTTTGGTAACGACAACTGCATTTTTACTGAAAATAGCTCCAGCATAGGTAAAATGTTTTGTGTTGTCCCATGCTTGAATATCTATACCAGTTTGTGGACTCGTAAATAAAGCTTCAATAAGGCCTGTAGAAAATGCTTGAGGAATTTCTGCAAAAGGTAAAATTGTTGCGTTAAATCCTAACATAGATCCCATTTGTTGGGTGGCTGTAGAATATATTCTAAGCTTTTTACCCTTAAAGTCAGACACACTATTTACAGGAAACTTCGTATAAAACCCTTGTCCAGGCCATGGAGCAGTATACAAAATCATAAGCCCTTTTTTTGCAAATTTTTCTTGGAGATATTCCATCTGTACATCTTTTAATAACCAAGCACTTGAATAATCTGGTGCAATAAATGGTAAGCCAGCTAAGATATACATAGGGTCTTCATTACCGTAAATACCTAGCCTAATTTCACCAATTGGAATTTGTCCTCTTTGAAGAGATGTTTTTATAGCATCTAGTTTAATAAGAGTATCATTTGGATTTAAGTTAATATTAACTGAAGTAGTAGACTTAACGTCATCAATAAATTTAATTATATTTTGAGTATGAAAGTTACTTTTTGGGTAGCCTGAAGCCATTGTCCAATCTGCTGCGTGCAAATTAAAACTAAATAGTGATATGGCTACAAAAAGAAACATTCTCTTAAAAATTTTTGTAATCATTTTTAATTCCTTTCATAATAATTGAATACTCATTAAGCATTTAGAATAATAAAGAGTCAAATTGTATTAAAGGTGTGCAAAAATATAATTATATTACTTCAACTTAATGTTACATATTTAATCAGAAAAAATTGAACGAATCTTTTTCTAGACAATATTTTGCTATGTCAATCCTCTTTGGTATCCAAACATTTTTAAAAGTTTTTATATGTTTGATAAAATCTTCTAGTCCTTTTATTCTTCCTGGTTTTCCAATTATTCTAGGATGTAATCCAATAGACATCATTCTTGGAGAACCATCTTTTGTTTCTGAGAAAAGTTGATTAAATGATTCTTTACAATAGATATTAAAATCATCACCTTTTACAAAACCATTATTCCCATCAAATCTCATATCATTAGTATCGAATGAATATGGAATAATTACAAATTTCTGATCCTTCTTTTTTACAACATAAGGTATGTCATCATTATAGGCATTAGAATCATATATGAAGCCTCCATGTTCTATTAGAAGATCTCTTGTAAATGGAGATGTACTAGATTTTGTATGCCAACCCATTGGAGCATGACCAGAAAGTTTAAATATTGAGGAGTAACAATCATTAATTATTTTTTTTTCTTCTTCTCTATTTAGATAAGCATGAGATATCCACTTTACGCCATGGGCTGATATTTCATGATTTCTGTTTAAAATTTCATCTACTAACCAAGGAGATTTTTCCAACGCCAAAGAACAACAACTAAATGTTGCTTTTAAGTCAAATTTGTCAAAAATATTAAAAATGCGCCAAATACCTGATCTTAGACCGTACTCAAAATGAGACTCCATGCAAAGATCTGGAACATTTAAAATTTTAGTTTTATTATTTTCGTATACATGCTCATTTTGACTATCGCCTGATGAAATAGAAAGCTCTGCACCTTCTTCAATATTTACAACAAAAGATACTGCAATTTTATTATTTTGTGGCCAAAAAATTTTTGGCTTTTGTTTTCCATAACCAATAAAGTCTCTTTTCATTTACATACCATTATCAACTTTATGCGATATCAATTGTGATAATTTTTTTTCAACTCCAATAGATGATTTAGGAGGTAATTTATGCTTATTTATAGAATTTTGGTTCATAACCACAGCTAATTCTGCTTGTTTTACAGCTGCTTCAGCGCAATCAATTACAGGTACACTAATTTCTTTTTGAACAATTTTTTTAAACCCCGACAATGGAGCTCCAGCAAAAATTACCACCTCACCACCATCAATGTTGATAGCATTTTTAGCAGATTCAATTAAAGATTTCTTCTGAAGTGATTGGATTTTATCTATTGTTAGATCAACACCATCTATAGCTCTAAATCCTGCGTATCTGGATTGTAATCCGAGTAGTTCAACACTTTCCTCATACCATGAGGCCATTGCATTCGTAAATGAGATAATAGAGAATTTTTTACCAAATAAGCAAGCACTTAACATCGCTGCTTCACCTAGTCCGATTATCGGTAAATTAAACAATGTTTTTGCTGGAACCAAACCTGGGTCACCAAAGGCAGCTATAATTATTGCATCATATTGTGAGTGTATTTCTGCTATTTTTTCTAAGACTAAAGTGCCTGTAATTTGTGCTTCAACTTTAGTTGAAATATAAGGAAAACCCTTTTCTGCTGTCCTGGGAACCAGGTTTGTATCACTACTAATCACTAACTTAGCAGTTTCATAGAGCTTTTCGGTTATTGATGTAGAAGTATTAGGATTATACAATAATATTTTCATAATATTAATTTATTCCTTCAGGAATTGAGAGACCTTTTTCAATTAATTTTGAATTTAACCTATCTAATAAATGTTTCATCTCTTTAATATCATCTTCAGAAAGTATAGGGCCAGGAGATCTCACATTTGAAGATTTAATAATACCTCTTTGTTGCAAGACAAATTTTCTTAAACCTAAACCTATTCCAAATTGCTGTTCATGCCTTATGAGAGGTAAATAAATATCAAATAAGTCTTCTGCTTCTTGTTTTTCATTATTAAAAAATAAATTATGCAAATCCACCAACATTTCAGTAAAAGCAAATCCAGTCATAATTCCGTCAGCGCCTCTTTCAAGTTCCTGAGGAACATATAAACCACCGTTACCAACAAAAATGCTATATTTTCTATTTAAATTATTATCCCTATATCTAAGAAGTCTTGATAATTTATTATGTCCTGGGCAGTCTTCATGCTTAAACATCTCAATTGATGGATGATTTTCCATTATGGTATTTATTACACTTTCAGAAAAATAAACATTAGTTGTCGGCGGATAGTCTTGCAAACAAATTGGAATATCTTTAGTACGATCTACAACTTGATTAAAGTAAGATTTGATCTGATCATCATTTTTTAACCCATTATTTCCAGCCACCATAACTCCAGATGCTCCAGTATCCATTGAAAATTTTGAGAGTAATTCTAAGTTATCAAGACCAGCATTGGATACACCTACAATAACTGGGACAATATTAATTAAGTTGTTTATGTACCTTTTTATAAGTGATTTTTGTTCTTCAATGTTAAGTTTGTGGGCCTCTCCCATTACCCCAAGGATCGTAACACCAGAAACTTTACTTTTTATATAATAATCGGAAAGTCTATCAACTGATTCAAAATCTATTAAGTTTTCATTGTCAAAAGGGGTTGTTGCAATTGCAATAACTCCTTTCATGTCTCTAAATTTTTTTGTCATCTGTCTTCCTAAAATTTATCTAAAATAAAAATTAAATTAGCTTCTTAATAAGTCAAATCTTTAATTCTAAGTTGAGCTATTTTATGAATTTCATTTATTGCAGTCTCAAATTCTACAGATTTGCAGTTATTCACTCTTTTATTCAAATTATCAATAATCTGGTTTTTATTTAAACCCTTCACTGCAAGTATAAATGGAAATTCAAACTTTGATCTATATGTGTTATTAAGATTTGTTAAAATTTCAAATTCTTCATCTGAGCATTGGTCTAAACCTGCAGACTTTTGTTCTTCTTTGGAGAATTTTGTGAGTTTTTCTTTTTTTTGAAGTTTTTTCCCTAGTTCGGGATGGGCTTTAATTAGTTTTAATTTCTCTGTTTCTGTTGAATTATCAACAATTTTTTTCATCATTAATTCTAATTCTTCTTTTGTTTTAATCTCACTAATATTCTCAGATAATAGTTTTTCTGGAACCCAAGCAGAATGCTCATAAATACCTTTTAGAAGATTTATAATTTTCTTTTCTTTCATTTTTTGAGAAAGAAATTTAAAAGTTTTATTGTACATTATTTCACCTGACATTATTATATTTAAGCATATTTTATATAAATTTGGATAGAGAAATTTATGGCAGGTCTTACTACTCATGTTTTAGATACAAGTAAAGGGAAACCTGCAGTCGAACTAAAAGTTGAATTATACAAATTGCAGAACACAGAAAGAATTTTAATTAAAACTGTTTTTACAAATGAAGATGGTAGGATAGATGAACCGTTATTGTCCGCTAAAGATTTAGATGAAATTCATTATGAATTATTATTTTTTGCTGGAGATTATTTAAAAAAACAAAATAGTGATCTGAAATATATTTTCTTAGATAAAATTCCCATAAGGTTTTGTGTAAATAATAAATCTGAACATTACCATGTCCCGTTATTATTATCTCCCTTTGGTTACAGCACGTATAGAGGTAGTTAGTGTTATATCTATTTCAAGAATGGACCGAGCTAGTTTTAAGATGGTTCCATGTTATAGCCGGCATTGCATGGATTGGTTCAAGCTTTTATTTCATTGCACTAGATTTAAGTCTTAGACAAAGTAAAAACCTTCCTGATAAATCACACGGTGAAGCTTGGCAAGTTCATGGTGGAGGTTTTTATCATTTAGTAAAATATCTAGTTGCTCCGTCAAAAATGCCGTCAGAATTGACTTGGTTTAAATGGGAAGCTTATGCAACTTGGGTTTCAGGTTTTGCCTTATTAGCTCTTATTTATTATGCAGGAGCTGAATTATATATGATTGATATTTTAAAATATGATCTGGAAAAATACGAAGCTGTTATAATTTCTATATTAGGTATCGTTTTTGGATGGGTGGTTTACGATGTAATGTGTAGAATATCACTTAAAACAAATGTATACGTCTTGATAAGTTCTGTATTTATTCTGATAACCGTAATGTCTTGGATTTATTCTGAAATATTTAGTTATAGAGGTGCTTTCATGCAAATTGGAACTGTATTAGGAACCATAATGGTTGCAAACGTTCTAATGATTATCATACCTGGTCAAAAAAAGGTTGTCGCAAGTTTACTAGCAAATGATACTCCTAACCCAATTCATGGAGCTATTGCAAAACAACGTTCTCTACATAATAATTATTTAACTCTCCCAGTAATATTCATAATGATATCAAATCATTATCCACTTATTTATGCCACAGAATATTCCTGGATAATAATTTCAATAATTTTAATCATTGGTGCTCTTGTTAGACATTTCTTTAATGTAAAACATACTGGTGCTAAAGCACCTTATTGGGTCACCTTTCCTATAATAATATTAGCATCATTAATATTTTATATTTCAGACTTGGGAAAACCAAAATTAAACCAAATTAAAGATACTGCTTTAATAATCAAAAAAATACCAAAAAAAACTTTGATAGGGGCTAAGGAAATTATTATTGCAAAATGTGCTATGTGTCACGCACAAGAGCCACTTTGGGATGACATGAGATATGCACCAAAATTAGTTAATTTAGAAACATCTACAGATATTATTAACAATATTGATAATATATATAAGCAGTCTGTGTTATCCTATGCAATGCCTCCAGGCAACATATCAATGCTTGAAGAGCATGAAAGATATTTGATTAATCAACTTTATCTAAGTGTTAACAAATTAAAGAATCAATAATTATTGGAGAATACTTTATGCAAAACTTTGACGTGATTTTCAAAAACGGAAAAACAGTTATTGGAAATAAAGTTGAAGAATGTGATATTGCTGTAACTAATGGAAAAATTTGTGAAATAGGTAAAATCAGCGCTGAAGCAACAGTTGTAGAGGATGTTTCAAATTTATTGGTACTACCTGGCGGTATAGATGCACATGTCCATATAGATCAACCATCAGGACCTGACGTTGAGATGGCTGACAACTTTCAAAGTGCAACAAAATCAGCTGCAGCTGGTGGAAACACTACAGTTTTACCTTTTGCCATGCAAGAAAAAGGACAATCTCTCAGAGAATGTGTTGAGAATTATCATAAAAAGGCCAATGGTAATTTATTTGTAGATACTTCATTTCACTTGATAATAAGCGATCCATCACCTCAAGTTTTAGGACAAGAGCTACCTGCGCTGGCTAGAGATGGATATACATCGTTCAAAGTATTTATGACATATGACGATCTAGTTTTGAATGATGAAGAGTTATTAAAAGTTTTTGAAGTAGCTAAAAAAGAGAAAACTTTAGTTATGGTCCATGCTGAAGGGTATGATGCAATAAGATTTTTAACAAAAAAATTAGAAGATGAGGGAAAATTAACCCCTTATTATCATGGTTTATCTAGGCCTCAGATTGTAGAAAGAGAGGCAACACACAGGGCTATCAGTCATGCGCAAATAGTAGATATTCCTATAGTTATTGTTCATGTTTCAGGCGAGGAAGCACTTTCTCAAATTAAATGGGCTAAAGAAAGAGGCATTAAGATTTTTTCTGAAACTTGTCCTCAATATATTTGTTTAACTGAGAATGATATGAAGGGACTAAACATGGACTTTGAAGGAGCTAAATACGTATGCTCTCCTCCACCAAGAGATCTAGAAAGTCAGAAAGCCATTTGGGAAGGATTAATCGATGGAACTTTTGATATCTTTTCATCTGACCACTGTCCATTTCGTTTTAAAGACACTAAGGGCAAAGATAGGCCTGGAGCGAGAACATCATTTAAATGGGTGCCAAATGGTATTCCAGGAGTAGAAACAAGATTGCCAATTTTGTTTTCAGAAGGAGTAAGCAAAAACAGAATTAGCTTAAAAAGATTTGTAGAGCTAACTTCGACAAATCCTGCCAAAATGTACGGTCTCTATCCTCAAAAAGGATCAATTAGAGTTGGATCTGATGCAGATATAACAATTTGGGATCCAAACAAAAAAAATAAAATTGAACAAATTAATTTAAGCCATGGTTCAGATTATACTCCCTATGAAGGTTTAGATATTACTGGATGGCCTATACAAACTTGGTTAAGAGGAAATAAAATTTACGATCATAATGAGTTCGTAGTTGACGAAAATTTAGGAAAATATATTTCTAGAGATTTTTGTATGCTTTGAAATAAATAGGAATAAAAATGAATACAAATGACACAAATCAAATTTTAACTAATTTGGCATCACCAAAAATTGGTACAAAGATAATAGAAGTTACTGATGATTTCTTTGGTGAAGCTTCCCGAATGCTAGATGATAAGGAACCTATTTTTATTGAAGATAAGTATGATGAGCACGGAAAGTGGATGGATGGATGGGAGAGTAAAAGAAGAAGAGATGGTGGCAATGATTGGGCCATAATAGAATTGGGATCTCCAGGAATTATTTCTGAGGTAGACATTGATACAAGTTTTTTTACTGGAAATTTTCCACCATTTGCTTCGATTGAAGGTTTGTATAGTGACCAAAAACCTAGTAAAAATTCTCAATGGATTGAAATACTCTCTAAAACATCTTTAAAAGGAGATTCCAATAATAAATTTAAGATTCAATCAAAAACAAAAGTTAATTTCATAAAATTACAAATTTTTCCTGATGGAGGGGTAGCGAGATTAAGGTTATTTGGTGAAGTAAAACTTAATTGGGATTTTTATAACAATAAAAATGATCTAATTGAATTGTCATCTCTAAGATTAGGTGGTTCTATTGTTGCTTACAATAATGCTCATTATGGTGACGTATCTGCTCTTCTATCTGATGGAAGAGGAAAAACTATGGGTGATGGTTGGGAAACAAGAAGAAGAAGAGAACCTGGTCATGACTGGATTATAATTAAATTAGCTGCAAAAGGTTTAATAAAAAAAATTGAAATAGATACTGCTCATTTTAAAGGAAATTACCCAGATCAAGCATCTATTCAAGTCTCAAATTTTAGTGAAAATACAGATCTAGGGGAAATTATTAATGATTCACAGAACTGGAAATACATGTTAAAGAAATCAAAACTTCAAGCTGATAATATACATAATTACGAAGTTGATGACACCTCAACCGAAGGTGTTACTCATGTCAGATTGAACATTTATCCAGATGGAGGGGTGTCAAGACTAAGGATTTTTGGTTTAAGATTATCAAATGAATAATATTTCAATCGAACAATTAGATGCTGGTGTTTTTTCTAAATTTGGAAAGATTGTGGAAAAAAAGAATGCATTAGAATTACGTTCTATCAATCAAGGCACCACAACTAGGTATCATAATATTTCTGAACTTGATTTAGAAAGTAAAAATGGAATTTCTAATATTTCTATTTTTTCTGGTACTCCAAGGAATCTACCAATAGAAATTAAGATAATGGAAAAACATCCTGTTGCATCGCAGAGTTTTCTTCCAATTCAAGATTATGATTGGTTAATAGTTGTTAGTGAAGAAAAAAATGAATTACCAGATTTGAATACTTTAAGATGTTTCAATGTAAATGGTGATACTGGTATTACATACAATAAAAATGTTTGGCACCATCCTCTTTTGGTTAAAAAGAAGCAAGATTTTTGGGTAGTTGATAGAATAAATGATCAAGAAGATGCTTCTATTAATCTAAAAGAATATAATTTTACTAAGAATGAGACTAGATACATAACTTTATAAATCTAATAATCTTTTTGAAGCAGCCTTATGTTTTTCTAATGAAAAATTAAGATCAAAACTATTTAAATGACCATTTTGAGAAATTATCTTTCCATTACAAATTGTGTAGGCCGTTTCCATTGGTGAACACAATACTAGGGCAGCTAAAGGGTCGCTCCAGGCTCCAGACAAAGCAATTTTGTTCAAGTCATATATTGCAAAATCAGCTGCTTTACCAACAGAAACCTGACCTATATCATTTCTGTTTAATACTTCTGCGCCACCTCTTGTTGCTGTGTATAATGCTTCTCTTGGTGAAAATTTATTCGCACCTAAATTAACTCTTTGTAATAACATGGCTTGACGAGCTTCAGTAAGAAGATGACCGCTATCATTTGAACTTGAACCATCTACGCCTAGGCCTACTTTTACACCTTTATCTATCCACATTCTCAATGGAGCTATCCCACTAGCTAATCTCATATTTGAACAAGGACAATGAGCAATACCAGTACCCGTTCTAGAAAATAATTCAATTTCATCTTTATCTAATTTAACACAATGGGCATGCCAAACATCATCTCCGACCCAACCTAGTTCTTCAATATACTGACCTGGGGTCATACCAAAATTTTCTTTTGTATAAATGATATCTTCATCATTTTCTGCCAAATGGGTGTGCATGCTAACCGAATAATTTCGAGCTAACTTAGCAGTTTCCTTCATCAAATCTTGACTAACACTAAACGGGGAACATGGTGCTAAAGCAATTTTTAACATTGAAAATTCTGAATTATCGTGAAAATCTTCAATCACCCTTTGACAATCTTTTAAAATTGAATTCTCATTTTCAGTGAGTGTGTCTGGCGGAAGCCCTCCCTTACTTACACCTATACTCATAGAGCCTCTAGTTGCGTGAAATCTACAACCAACCTCACCTGCTGCTTCAATTTGATTTTCAAGCTTTGATCCGTTTGGAAAGAGGTATAAATGATCACTAGAAGTGGTACACCCACTAATAACCATCTCAGATAATCCAATTAAAGTTGAAATATGAATATCAGAGGGTAAAATTTTATTCCAAATAGGGTATAAATTTGTGAGCCAACCAAATAATGACTCATTTTGGGAATCTGGATAACAGCGTGTCAAATTTTGAAATAAATGATGATGTGTATTTACCAAACCAGGTATGACAACCATCTCGAATGCATCAATAACTATTTCAGGATTATAGTTAAAAGTTTTTAGTTCCCCAATATCAATAATTTCACCACCTTCACAATAAATAGATTTATTGAGAAGTTCTTTTCTATCATCATCCATGGTGGCAATGATACTTGCATTTTTAATTAAGAGTTTAGACATTGATACACAAAAAATTACACCGCTTTATTTTAGCGGTGTAATGTAACAATATTTAATAAACTTTTAAATGCTTATTTAATTTTCTTCTGGAAGCATTAAGTTTAGTACAACCGCTAAGAAAGCAGCTGGTAACAAGCCAGATGTCATTAACATCTGAAGTTCAGTACCTAGCCCTGAAACTGAAGCTGGAACTTTTTGTAAACCAAAGCCAATAGAAAGAGATATAGCAAAAATCATCATATTTCTTCTATTCCATTTGACACTACTTAGCATATTAATACCTGCAGATGCGACCATTCCAAACATTACAATCACACCTCCACCTAAAACTGCTATTGGCATTGAAGATACTATGGCTCCAATTTTAGGAACCAAGCCGCAAAGTACAAGAAAAACTGCAGCTATTGTAACCACTGATCTACTCATAACGCCAGTCATAGAAATTAATCCAACATTTTGGCTGAAACTGGTGTTTGGAAGACCTCCAAAGACACCTGCAACTGCAGTACCGACTCCATCAGCGTAAGTGCCACCTTGTATTTCTTTATCTGTAGCTTCCCTATTAGCACCGCCTTTTGCTATGCCGGAAATATCACCAACAGTTTCAATAGCACTTACAATTGACATTAAACACATTGCTATAATCACTGTTAAATTAATATCAAATCCATATTTAAATGGTTCTGGTAAAGCAAACCAAGCTGCTTTTTCTACTCCAGAAAAATTTACACTGCCCATAAAAATAGCAACCAAATAAGCTACTATCATGCCTAACAAAACAGAAGCGCTAGATATTACTCCTTTGGTCCAAAATTTTAATCCAAAAGCAACTAAAATAACGATTATTGCAAGGCTCCAATTTCCTATTCCACCCCATGTAGGTTTAGACATATTAAACTCACCAGCACCTCCAGCAGCATATTGAATACCGACAGGAATTAAATAAATTCCAATTGCCAATATAATTATTCCAGATACTAATGGAGGGAACCAGTGGCGGATTTTACCAATAAAAGATCCAAGAAATGCATGGAAAATACCACCAATAACTATTCCTCCAAATAATGTACCCATTCCCATTTTTGCTGCCCCAATCATGACAGGAACAAAAGCAAAACTAGTACCTTGCATTACTGGTAGCCTCGCTCCAATTGGACCTATTCCAATTGTTTGCATTAATGTAGCTATGCCTGCAAATAGCATAGACATTTGAATTAAGAAAACCGTGTCTGTACTACCAAACGCAAAGCCTGCAGCTCCAGCTATAATTATTGATGGTGTTATATTACTTACAAACATCGCTAATACATGTTGTAGTCCAAGAACCAAACCTACTTGTAAAGGCGGGACATAATCAGGATTTTTTAAGTCTTCTTGTGAAACATTTTCTAAGGCACTCATACATAGCTCCCCTATATGTTGTAAAACTTGATTACCAGATCACAAGATATAGATAAAAACAATAAAAATGTGTTTAACTTGTTAAGCCTTTAGAACTCTTAAAATTTCAGAAGGAGTCGCAGGTGAATTAAGCAATTCGGGCTTTGATCCCGCATATGACGCTTTAATTGCTTCCTTTAGAGCTAAAAAATGAGAAATCGCTAATAATAGGGGTGGTTCACCAACAGCTTTTGACCTAAAGATTGTTTTTTCTTCGTTATCGGCTTTTTCTAATAATTTCACGTTAAAGACTTTAGGAATATCTCGGCTTCCAGGTAATTTATATGTAGATGGCCCAGTTGTTAACAATTTTCCTTCTTGAGAAAAACATAATTCCTCACATGTCAACCATCCAAGTCCCTGAACAAATCCACCTTCAATTTGACCAATATCAATACTCTCATTTAAAGAATTTCCACAATCTTGAACAATATCAGCCCTTAAGATTCTGCTCTCTCCAGTATTGATATCTAATAAAGCTTCAGAAATTGCGGCTCCCCAAGTAAAATAAAAGTAAGGATGACCTTTTAACTTACCCTGATCCCAATGAATTTTTGGAGTTTTGTAGTAACCAGTTGATGATAGAGAAATACGATTTTCCCAACAGGAAAAAGCCAACTCTGAAAAAGATAAACTTTTGTTACCACATATAATTCTACCATCATTAAGGATAATTTCTTCTTTATTTTTCTTAAATAATTTTGCTGCATGATCAATCATTCTGTTTTTTATAACATTTGAAGCATTCCATGCAGCCATTCCATTTAGATCAGAACCAGACGAGGCAGCTGTAGCCGAAGTGTTTGGTACTTCTGCTGTATTAGTTGAAGTAATATGAATTTGTTCAACAGGAACTTTAAAACATTCAGCAACTACTTGGGCAACTTTAATGAACAATCCCTGCCCCATCTCAGTCCCACCGTGATTTAATCTTATTGATCCGTCAGAATAAACATGTACAAGCGCACCACCTTGATTTAAGGATGGTTTATTAAATGAAATGCCAAATTTTGCAGGCATTAAAGCAATACCTTTTCTGAAAGGTAAATTATTATTTTTTTGATTTAAGTTAAATTCTTTAATATTTTTAATTCTGTTCTCATAGTTACTCAGCTTGTATATTTCTTTTAAAACCCGCTCAATTCGTGGATTTTTAACAATTTGACCGTAAGGTGTTTTAAGACCATTTAATCTTGAGTAATAATTAATTTTCCGAATTTCATCTATTGACTTATTTAAATATTGGCTAACTGAAAATACTATATTTTCAATGGCTAACATCCCTTGTGGCCCCCCAAAACCTCTAAAAGCTGTATTGGAAACAGTATTGGTTTTACACACATAACCAACAGCTTTAAGTGATTTTATAAAATAACAATTATCTAAATGAGTTAGAGCTCTTGTCATTACAGGTCCTGATAAATCTAAAACATTTCCACCATTACTTAAAAGTTTTATATCCAATGCCAATATTTTACCAGCAGCCGTAAAACCTGCAGTATAGTGAACTTTAAAGTCATGTCTTTTCCCAGATGCAGTCATATCAGTATGTCTGTTAAGACGAATCTTTACAGGCTTTTGAGTTACATAAGCACCTAAAGCAGACATTGCAGCAAAAATAGTTGCTTGGCTCTCTTTCCCACCAAATCCACCTCCTAACCTTCTTACTTTACTGTCAATTTTTGCTGATGGTATATTTAGGACCCTTCCAACGCCGTGTTGAACCTCTGTAGGATGTTGAGTGCTGGACCACACAACATATTCATTATTCTCACCAGGAAAAGTCATGGCAACATGAGTTTCTAAATAAAAATGATCCTGACCACCCATTTCAAAATCACCAGATAATTTATAATCTGATTTCGACATATCTTTTTCGATATTACCTTTTTCTAAAACCATTGGATCTTCTAAAAAAGATTTTTGTTGATAAGCATCATCTAAATTAAGAATTGGCACAGTAGTTAAATCCGTTTCTATTTCAACTAAGCTACTTGCATAAATAGCTTCTTGATGTGTTTTAGCCAAAACAATCGCTATTGGTTGGCCTAAATATGAATAGAATTTATCTGCTAAAATTGGTTCACCATTCTTAATAGGACCAATTTCATTCTCACCAGGAATATCTTTCGCCGTTATTATTTTTGTAAAAAAAGGAAGATCCTGAAGTTTGTCAGAATTAATCTTTATTATTTTTCCACATGCATCTTTTGATAACAAGGGTGCTCCGTGCAATAAATTTTCTTGTTCTGGCATATCATCTATATAAATTGCCTGACCAGTTGAATGCCTTAAAGAGGAATCATGGATTGGAATTTTATTTAAATTATTCATTTTTATAATTCCATTATTGATAAACTTTTTTTATCTTGATTTAAACAAATTTGTAATCTTCTAAATAGTCCTTTTATTGCTTCTAATCTATAATGACTAGATCCTCTCAAATCAGAAATTGGTTGAATATGATTTTCTAAGTTATGAATTGCAAAATCAATTGCATCATCTAAATTTTTTTCAAGCATGCTTTTACTTAACTTATCCAACATCTTTGGTGTTGCTGCCACACCCCCAGCTGCCATATTTAATTCTTTTATTATATTGTTTTGGATTCGTATATTTATAGCTAGAGAAACAGTTGAAATATCCTGATCATATCGTTTTGAGAGTTTCCAAGAAAAAATTTTATTTTTTTTGTCTGGATAAGGTATTTCAATAGATGAAATTATTTCATTTTTTTTTAAAACATTTTTTCTATAACCTTTGAAAAAATTTGTTACATTAATTTTTTTGTAACCATTTCGTCCAAACAAATTTAGACCTGAATTTAAAACTAATAATACTGGTGCAATATCTCCAATTGGACTAGATGTACATAAATTTCCTCCAATTGTTCCTTGGTTTCTAATCTGAGGTGATCCAAACCTTTGAAGAATTTCAACAAGTTCTGGCATTTTCGATCTAATAGCCTCAAGGAAACTTTCAATTGTAACTGCACCTCCAAGTATTATTTTTTCTTTAAGATGCTTTATAGAATTTAACTCTTTGATAGCATCTAAACATATAATTTTATCTTCTTTTTGATTTATTATTGGTCTTTGAAGATTTAAATCCGTTCCACCCGCTAGAAATTGAAAATTCTTTGTTTTTATGAGATAGTTTTTTAGTTCTTTTAAATTAGATGGTTTAAAATAAGTTACATTTCCTAGACTTATTTTCTTATTTTTCTTGATGGATTGATTGTTAGTTTGTGAAATTCTATTATTAGCTACAGATTTTATAGCTTTTATTATAGGAGAGTAACCAGTACATCTACATAAATTACCTGATATGGCGTCATTAATTGTGTCATCTGTGATTTTTTTATTAGAATTTAGTAAGCTAATGCCTGACATTATGAACCCTGGAGTACAGTATCCACATTGTGAAGCATGTTCGTTTGTAAAAGCAATTTGCAAAGGGTGTGGATTTTTGTCACAACCTAGGCCTTCAATTGTAGTTACACTACTTCCTATTACCTGACCTAATCTTACTAAGCATGAATTTATTGGTCTAGAGCTGCCACTTCCATCATCATTTATTATTACCGAACAGGCGCCACAATCACCTTCTGCGCAACCTTCCTTAGTTCCAGTTATTTTTCGGTAATTTCTTAACCAATCCAAAAGTGTAATATCATGATAAACATTACTTACTACTATTTTTTTACTATTGAGTAAAATCGTGTCTTTTAACTCAGCCAAATACCTTTACCTCGCATACAAAATACATTTAAATATTATAACGGCCTAATTTTAAAAAAATCAATCAAAGATAGCTGAATTATTTTATGGCATTTTCAAAACGCTCTAAATTTTCAACATTTAATTTATTTGCCGTCTGTTTAATATTTTCCCATACTAATGGTGGTACAGGTAGTCCAAATTTAAGTCTTTCTTCTTTAGTTGAGAATTCTTTATCACCTGGTATTAATACTTTATCATTGTTGTGAGAAGGCTTGGAAGCTCGAACAAAATCCGCATATGATTTTACTTCTTTTCTGAAGTAATCAAAATCAACCATTTTTTCAACTTCGATATATATTGACAACATACCGTTTGAAAACTTTCTTCTTTCTTTCTCATTTAAGGCTCCACAAACTCCATTACCTGTTAATGCTCCTCCCAACATTTCCATCATAAAATTTATTCCAGAACCTTTGTGAAGTCCAAAAGCTGTAATAGCACCTGTTCCCATATCTGGATTAGGTACCTCATCATCCCTTATTTTACCGTACATGGCTTCAGGATTTGTAGTTAACTTACCCGTACTGTCTATTAAGGCTCCATGAGGTAATTGCTTACCGCCCTTTTGAGCTACCATTACTTTACCTTCTGCTACTGTTGATGTTGCCATGTCCAAAATAATATGATCTTTGTCTTTACTAGGTATACCTATAGCAAGTGGAGAAGTACTTCCTCTTCTATCACTTCCACCAAAGGGTGCAACTAACAAACTCCCCCTTACATTTACAAAATGAAAAGAAATTAAATCTGCATCTGCTGCTCTTTCAGCCCAATCACCAATTCTTCCTAGATGACCCGAATTTCTAAGACCTACTACAGAAACTCCGTGTTTTTTTGCTCTTAAAATTCCATCATCAACTGCATATTCACCAGCAACTTGTCCAAATCCTTGCTTAGCATCAAGGCAGCCCATTGCACCAGCATCGATTACTATTTCAGGTTTTAAATTTGGAAAAACCCACCCTTTTTCCATCCATTCAACATATCTTGGGACTCTTGCAATACCGTGACTATCATGTCCAACTAAATTCGATCCAGCCAGTCTTTCAGCAATCGTTTTTGCTTCATTATCATTGCAAGATTTAGCTTTAAAAATATCAGTTATCAATTCTATTGCATGTTGTACATCCACGCGAATTTCAACTCTTTTAATATTCTCAGTCAATTATACCCCCAAAGTTAAAAGTTAGATGTATATTTTATTCTTTTTGCTTATATCACTAACGTATTAATTGATCTATGTAATTTTCTATATGAATGATAAGCAAGAAAAAATTCTACAATTTGAAATTTATTTATCTAAAAAATTAAAGTAGGATAATTTTTTAATTTTGTTCATGGAGATAAATTTGATTAAAGGTTTAATAGCGCCAATCTTAACCCCTTTTGACAAAGATCTTAAACTCGATCAAAAAATGTATAATGATCTTGCTAAACATCTTATGGAAAATGGTTGTTCAGGACTTGCTCCCTTTGGAACCACCGGAGAGGCTTTGTCAGTTGGTAATAAAGAAAGAATGTTAGCAATTGAAGGCTTGGTAAAGTCCGGCATCGATCCAAAAACCTTAATTCCAGGAACGGGTTTATGTAATTTGCCAGATACTATTGAAATTACCAAACATGCAATTGATTTGGGTTGCCTTGGAGCAATGACATTACCTCCATTTTATTTTAAAGGAATGAGCGATGAAGGTCTTTATGAATATTTTGAAAAACTAATTGATGGAGTTAATGATAATAGACTCAATATATATTTATATCATATTCCGCAGGTAAGTGGTGTTGGTTTATCAATAGAACTTGTTAAAAGATTGAAAGAGGCTTATCCAGAATTCATAATAGGAATTAAGGATAGCTCTGGCGTTTGGGAGAATACAGAGGCCTTGTTAAATATCAAAAATTTAGTTGTTTATCCAGGAGCAGAACTTCCAGTAATTGAAGCCATTAAATTAGGTGCACCTGGTTGTATTTCAGCAACTGCTAATTTAAATAGCATAGACATCTCAAAGGTAATAAATCTTTGTCATTCAGGTAAATGGGACGAGGCTGAAGAACTTCAAAAAAAGGTTAAATCAGTTAGATTATTGTTTCAGGATTATGCACCAATTCCTGCTCAAAAATCTCTATTAGCCATCCAAACTAAAAACTCTTTATGGAACAATTTAAGGCCACCATTTAAACCTATCTCTAAAAACAAAACTTCTGAATTAGCTAGTAAATTAAGAGATAATTACGGATTTGACTTTTAATTGTGATGAAGTTTAATGATTTAGAGTTACCCTTAAAAGGCAGTTGTCATTGTGGTTTAGTTCAATTTCAAGTTAATACCAGCCTAAAAGACCTTCGAAGATGTAATTGCTCTATTTGTTCAAGAAAAGGATTTGTAATGGGATCGGCACCTATAGATTTGCTAAAAATCATCTCGGGACAAAAATTTATATCGACTTATCAATGGAATACAAATATTGCTGAGCATTATTTTTGTAAAATCTGCGGAATAAATACACATCACAAAAGACGATCTAATCCTAACGAATATGGATATAATATAGCTTGTATTGAAGGTTTTAAGATGTCTTGGATTGAAAACGCACCTTACGTAGACAATACCAAAATGAGTTTGGTAAACTCAAATAAAGATAAATTAAAGAAATAGATTATAGCTTTTGTTTTATTATTTTATGAAGAATTCCTGCAAAAATAATTACCATAAAAACTCTTAGCATGTGATGCGGGCTTATAAATGACATGTCTGCTCCTACAGAAAGAGCTAAAATATTCATTTCAGATTGTCCTCCTGGTGAGAAAGCTAATAAGACTGATAATGGATCATACCCAAGATTAGATAATATAAAGTAGATAATTACTAGTGGTATAGTTGCTATTAAGGTTGTTATTAATCCTGCGAGTATAGGACCAGACATTTCTTTTAAAGTAATATTTTTGAATAAACATCCAAGAGCTGAACCCAGTAAAATTTGAACAGAAATAACAATAATGTACATCGGCATTGCATTTACAATTTCAAAAATATGAATAAGTGCTGAAAAAATCATAGGACCAATTATTGTTGGACCAGGAATTTTTAACTTAACTGCCAAATACCATCCTAAATAAGATATTATAAAAACAAATGGAAGTTGTTCCCAATTGTAAAATAGATCTGGATTTGGTAAAATATCAACACTAAGCTTTGGAACAAACAAAATAAGTAAAGAAGCTAAAACGACAACTACAACTATTCGAGTTGCGTGTATTAGTACCAAAGTTCTTGGGTTTGATCCAATTTCTTGACCAAGAATAACCATTTCATTCAAACCACCCGGAAAAGAGCCATAAATTGAAGTTAACCTATCCATTTTCATAATTTTGTTTAAATAGAAATAAGTTGTAAAACCCATTAGAACTACAAAACCTGGTACAAATAATAACGAAATTCCAATTTCATCGACTCTGTCAATTATTTCTGGCCCAAAATTAGCACCAATTGTGCAACCTAAAAGTGCTCTGCAAACTGGTCTAGGCTTTTTTCCAATAATTACTCCTTTACCAATTACTGCAAAAAAACCACAACCTATTAATGGACCTAACATCCAAGGTAATGGTAAACCCATGTAATGTGCTATAAAACCACTAGCAATTGCTAATAACAAACTCCATGTATATCGCCATTTTTCTGGCCACCACCCAAAGAAAAACGCAACTAATTTGGATCTGTCAATTATCATTTATATTTTCTGGAATATAAATTTTTCCATCCATTATTTTTCTTGATGTCCGATAGATACCACATGAGATTATAAAATCATTTTTGTTGTCTTCAGTTGATGGGCAAATTTCAACAAAACAATCTATTGAACCTAGAGGATGTTCTATTGTTATTTTATTTTCCTTATAAACTTTAATTTCAGCAATTTGAGAGGCAATTGTATTTGAAATCAGACAAGCAGATGCAATGCAATTACTGCCAGTAGCAGCATGTGTCTCATGGCATGTATTTGGAGTAAAATATCTAGATGTAATTGTACCACCTTTGAGTGGTTTTGACAAAAGAGCAAATTTTGGTATTACCTTTCCACTAACATCCCCCATTCCCATTTTAGTACCTGCAATAATTCTGATTTCTTCTATTTTATTAAGCAGTTCTAAATTTTTATTAAGCTCTTCGCTTGTTTCATTGCCACAAATGCCAAAGTCAGAAGCTTTTGCCATGACTATAGGCATAGAAACGTCAAGACAAGTTACATCAAAACCTTTAATATTTATGTAAGGGGTTTTTGTAGGTAACATATTACCTGTAACTCCACCTACTAAATTCTTAAATTTTAATAAAATAGGAGCGCCTTTTCCAGGAACACCATCAATTTCAAAATCTCCAGTATATTTTAATTTTTTTTTGGGCGTTGGAACTACAGCTTCAATTATAGATCCTGTGTTTACAGATCTAATTACTATTCTAGTTTCACTCTGTTTTGCTTCAATTAAGCCTTGTTCAATTGAAAAAGGGCCTACTGCCGAGAGCATATTTCCACAAGTTGGTCCATAGTCTACCTTTGCTTTGTCAACAAGGACTTGAGCAAAGAGATAATCTATATCAACATTTTTTTGATTACTTTTTGAAATAATACAAACTTTACTTGTTACTGAAGTAGCTCCACCCATTCCATTTATTTGTCTAAGATCAGGAGACCCCATTGCTGCAAGCAGATATTTATCTAATCTAGACTGATCTTTAGGTAAATCGTGATAATTAAAAAGTAATCCTTTTGAAGTACCACCTCTCATATAAACCGCTGGTATAGATATTTGGTCAGACATATTTTTTTAAATCAAGTTAGTTAATATTTTTGTCAAATTTTCTGTGGTTTTGTTAGTTGAGGCTTTTCCACCAAGATCATTGGTAAAGTTTTCTTTGTAATTAAGTAACTCTAATACAGATTTATTAATTAAATTAGAAGCTAAAATTAATTTTTCTGATCTTCTTTTTTTTCCAAGCCAATCTAATAACATGGCTGAAGATAAAATTAGTGAGATTGGGTTTGCAATATTCTTTTCTGCAATATCAGGAGCAGCTCCGTGTTGTGCTTGGGCCATTGCATATTTATTACCTGCATTCAGTGACCCGGCAAGACCTAAAGAACCAGATAACTCAGTTGCTAAATCTGATAAAATATCACCAAACATATTTGTTGTTAAAATAACATCAAACTGCTCTGGTTTCCTTACAAGATGCGCAGCACATGCATCTATTAACATCTCTTCACAATCAATATCATTATATTTTGATGAAATATTTCTACATGCATCAAGAAAAATACCGTCAGTAATTTTCATAACATTGGCTTTATGCACAACGTGAACTTTTGATTTTTTAGTTTGATTAATAGATCTTGATTTGGCTATTTCAAATGCTGACTCGGCAATTTTTAAAGATGCATCTTTTGTAATCTTCCTTAAAGATAAACCTACACCTGGAATAGGACTAAATTCTCCACAGCCATCATACATATTTCTGTCCGCATAAAAACCTTCTGTGTTTTCACGTACAATCACCAAATCCATATTTTGTGATAATGATTTAACATTTACATATTTTTTAGCTGGCCTAATGTTAGAATATAAGTCTAATTCAATTCGAAGCTTTGCTGAAGGATTAATGCCTCCGTCAGAAACTGAAGGATAATTATTATGATCGACTGGCCCTAAAATTATACCATCTGCTTCTTTTGATTTTAATAATAAATCATCCGTAAAAGTTACACCCTTCTTTTTTAATAGTTCAAAACCTAGAATTTCTTTTTTTAAATTTATATTTAATTTTAATTTTGTATTTAAAAGTTCAATAACTTCCAGTGTTGAACTCATTATTTCTGGGCCAATACCATCCCCGTCAAAAACTAAAATATCAAAAGACATAAAAACCCTTTTTATTGACCTCTAAATATTACTGATTTTTTATTCACAAAAGCTTCAATACCATTAATACCATCACTAGTTTTAGCTGACTCTGCGATCATTCTTGCTTCGTACTCCATTTGACCTTCAAGAGAGTCTAAAAAGCTATTATTAACTAAATTTTTTAACTTTCCAAATGCTAAAGATGGTCCTGAGGCTAATTTTTTAGCAAGATTATTTGCTTCATCTTTTAAATGCTTAAAATCTACAACCTTATTAATTAATCCCCAATCAAGTGCTTCATTCGCACTTAAAACTCTATTTGTTAAGACAAGTTCTGTATATCTTCTTGTTCCAATAATTCTCGGAAGAAAGAAGGTTGAGGATCCATCTGGAGTTAGTCCTATTTTTGAGTATGCTGAAACAAATGTAGCATTTGTCGAAGCAATGGCAATATCTGCAAAACCAACAAAAGAAAAACCTGCACCAGCAGCAACACCATTTACAGCAACAATTAAGGGAGCACTCATTCTAGAAAGTCTTGAGATTGCTCCATGAAGAGTTGTTGTTACTTCTTTCAAATGACTAGAAGTTTTATTACCATATTTATAGAATGAATTAACGTCTCCACCTGCACAAAAAGCGTCTTCTCCAGATCCTGTCATTAAAACGGACCTTATTTTAGGATTATCATCACATTCTAATGAAACCTTAAACAAATCTTCTGCCATAGTCTGGTTAAGAGAATTATATTGTTTTGGCCTATTCAATTCAATGTATGCTATCTCATTTTCAATCTTAAAATTAATCGTTTCTAAATCCATAGTAATTATTCTCCATATTATTTTTTTAATGTCTTTAAAATCTCTTTAGTATGTTCACCAAGTAATGGTGGAGGCCTGTAAAGCTGCGATGGTGTATCAGATAATTTAACCGGAAACCCTGTCATTTTGATTTTTCTACCTTCAGGTCCATTAGAATTTATAACCATTCCATTATCTTTAATTAGTTGACTATTCAAAGCTTCTGGAAGTGAAACTATTTTTGCTGCTGGACAGCCAGCTTTATTTAATTTTTTAATCCAATAATCTGAAGTTTCTAAAATCATTCTTTCATTAACAATTACATTCAGGCTATCTCTATTTTTCATTCTACTAGAATTATTTCTATATAATTCATTTTCTAATAAATATAATAAATCAGTACATTCAAGAAATATACTACAAAACTTATCACTAGCTGGGGCTACTGCAACTTCGCCATCAGATGTTTTAAAAATTCCATATGGTGCCAAAATAGGATGATTATTACCTGATTTGTTTGGTGCTTTTCCTGTAACAAAGCTCTCAGAAGAAAGGTATGCCATCATTGAAATTAAACCAGAGGTTAGGCTTGCCTCTACTTTTTGTCCATTACCTGTTTTTACACGAGATTGTAAAGCGCACACTATGCCAAACGCACAATATAATCCTGCTACTAAATCGGATATAGGCATTGCTGCTCTCATTGGGCCACTTTCTTCAGTACCATTTAATGACATAAAACCAGATAATGCTTGTGCTATAAAATCGAAAGCAGGCCTATCACTCATTTCCCCTTTACTACCAAACCCATTTACAGAGGCACTTATTAATTTTGGATTTAATGATTTTAAAGTTTCAAAATCAAAACCCATTTTGTCAAAAACACCAGCTTTAAAATTTTCTACAACTATATCTGCATCAGAAAGTAATGATCTTAAAATTTCTTTTTCTGCGTCTTTATATAGATCAAGAATTACAGACTTTTTATTTCTATTAAACTGGGCAAAATAAGAGCTATAACCCTCTACCATATCTCCTTGATTTCTAACATTATCACCTTTTGGTGGCTCAATTTTGATGACTTCAGCACCCATATCAGCAAGTAACATAGTGCAAAATGGACCAGATAATACTCTTGTTAGGTCAATGACCTTTATTCCTGAAAGAGCGCCAATCTCATTCCCGACTACCATTTAAGCGCCAATCGCAGTAGGAACATCATCCATTGAATAGGATAGTAACCTTCTACCAGCTCTCATTACTTGACCAGGTAATTTGTGACCTACTAAGTTTTCAACTTTCTTTGCAATAGTAATTAATTCATCTAAATTTATACCAGTCTCAATTCCCATTTCATGTAGTAAATATATCAAATCCTCTGAACATATATTTCCTGTTGCGTTGGGAGCAAAAGGACACCCACCCATACCTCCAAAGCAACTCTCATAGTCTGTAATGCCTAAATTTAATCCTGTCATTACATTAGCTAAGCCAATACCTCTCGTGTTGTGAAAATGTAATGTTATTTCGAAATCTGGAACCATGTCTCTAATTGTATTGACTGCATCTGTTACAACTGTTGGAGTTGCCATGCCTGTAGTATCACCTAAAGTTACTCCCTTAAAGCCCATAATTTTATATTCTTTGGAGATTTCACCTAATCTTTTTGGGGAAACATTTCCTTCAAAAGGACAACCAAATGCGGTAGCAATATCACCTTGGATAGGTACATCATTTTCTTCTGCAATTTTAACAATTTCCCTAAATCCTAATAATGATTCTTGGACGCTTCTATTTACATTTTTTTTATTATGACTCTCTGATGCAGAGAGAAAAACAACTATCTCGTCAATACTAGCGTCAACTGCTCTAATTGCACCCCTGGCATTTGGAACTAATGCTGCAAGTGTAGAATTTTTATTTCTTTTAACTTTTTCGAGTATTTCAGCAGCATCCGCTAATTGTGGCACTGCCTTAGGAGATACAAATGAAGATACTTCTATTCTTGGAAATCCTGCTTCAATTAAGTTGTTAATAATCTCAACTTTGTCTTCAGTTTTCAATATTGTTCTTTCAGATTGAAAACCATCTCTTGGCCCAACTTCTGTAACTTTAACATTTCTTACTTCCATAAATTCATCTCCTTTGATAAATGATGAATAAACTGACTAAATAACAATAAGATTTATTTAAAAAAATACAACATTCTCTTGACCTTTTGAAAAATTAGTAGTGATAATTATACTTTAACATAATTTAATTAGGGGGTTTAAATGAGACGTTTTTCAAGCGTACTTCTAGTAGCATCTTCTGTACTAGTAACATCGTCAGTCGCTAATGCTGATCAATTTCTTAGAATGGTTTCTGGACCATCAGGTGGATCTTGGTATCCATTAGGTGCTAAAGTGATGCAGGTTATGGAAACTAGCATAAAGGGTGTTTCAACATCTAATACTTCAGGTGGTGGTATTTCAAATGTAATGTCTGTTGACGGGGGTGATGCAGAAATTGGTTGGACTTACGCTCATACAGTTGCGAATGGCTACAGCGGAAAAGGGAAGTTCAAAAAAGCACATAAAAATGTAAGATACTTTGCAACTTTATATCCAGCAGCCTTTCAGGTAGCAGTAAGAGCTGATTCTAAAATCAAGGGATTTGAGGATATGAAATCAGCTAATATAAGTCCTGGTAAGCCGAAGTGGACTGGTACAGCTTTCTGTGAGTCAATTATAAAAGATTATGGATATGACTTTAACACAATCAAAAAAAATGGTGGTGTTGTTCATATGGTTAGCTATAAGGAGTCTGTAGCTCTAATGAAAGATGGTCAGGCAGATGTATTTATGGCAGCAACCTCTGTTCCACAAGCTAGTTTTATCGAACTCGAAAACAGCCCAGGAATAAGATTTATCGGACTTCCTAAGGACAGAATAGACAGAATCGTTAAGAACAATCCTGGTTATATTTATGGTAAAATTCCTGCAAGTGCGTATAAATCTCTTGATAAGGATATCCCTACTTTAGGAATTGTTACTTCTATGATCGTTCATAAAGATTTGTCAGACGATCTAGTTTACAAAATGACAAAAGCATTTTGGGATAATCATGCTGAATTTGTGAAGGTAAAAGGCGTTTGGAAAAAAGTTATCCTCAAAGACGCTGTTAACGGAGCTGCAGTGCCAATTCATCCAGGAGCTGCAAAATATTATAAAGAACAAGGCGTAATGTAAATTAAAAAATAGAAAGGCACAGTCTTTGTGCCTTTCTAAACACCTGTTATTATTTTAAATGACACAAAATAAAAAAAAATTAATTTATAACGAAGTTAAAGAAATAAGTTTTTTTGACGAACTTTTAGAATGGAACAAAGATAAATCAATTTATTATTGGATTATAGTTCTTTGCTCTTGGTTATCAGTTGGATTAGCATTTTATCATTTATTTGTTGCTGTTTATGGAACGCCTGAGGGCAGATCATTTAGATCCATTCACCTTTCTGCGATGATGGTCTTGGCAGTATTTATTTATCCTCTTTTTCGAAATAATATTAAAGACCCAGTATTAGTAAAAAATGATTCAAGAGGTAATTTTTTTAGATCTATTGGTTTTGCTTATGATCTCATAATTATCCTTTCAATTATTTTTGTTCAGTTATGGACAACCTGGGATGTGGAAAACTTTATGATGCGTTATGGAGACAAGTATATTGGGGATATAATAGTAGGTTCAATTCTCATATTTATTGTTTTAGACGCGACAAGAAGAGCTGTTGGTTGGGCCATGGTTTTTGTTGCTGGTTTTTTTATGTTACATGCTCTATATGCTCACAAATTTTTTGGTTTTTTTTATGGACCTCCAACAAGATTAGCTAAATACATTGACACTTTGTTTATGACATCTGACGGTATCTACGGAATTCCACTTTATGTTGCATCTACATATATTGTACTATTTATTATATTTGGTGGAATTCTTATCAGGTCAGGTGTTGGTAGGTTTTTTGTAGATTTAGCAGTAGCATTGACAGGCCATAGAACTGGAGGTCCAGCAAAAGCAGCTGTAGTAGCTTCAGGAATGACAGGAACCGTCTATGGTTCTGCTGTTGCAAATGTTGTAACAACTGGATCTTTTACTATTCCACTTATGAAAAACTATGGTTACAGAGCAAAATTTGCTGCTGCCGTTGAAGCATGTGCTTCTTCAGGAGGACAAATAACTCCTCCAATAATGGGTGCTGCTGCATTTATAATGGCTGAATTTTTAGAGGCCCCATATTCATATGTTATTTTAGCATCTATTATTCCAGCCTTTCTATATTTTACTACAATTTATTTTATGGTCCATGTCGAAGCAGAAAAACACGGTATACAAAAAATTGATAAATCTGTTTTACCGAATGTAATAGAAGTACTTAAAGGTGGCGGACATATGTTACTATCACTTGTAGTGCTAATAGGACTTCTCATTTACGGTAAAACTGCTATGACAGCGGGTTTTTGGAGTATTGTTTCTGTAATTATTCTTAGTTTTATTAAAAAAAATACTAGGATGTCAGTAGTTGATTTATTAGGAGCATTTGAGAGTGGTATAAAATCCACTGTCCCTGTTACTATTGCTTGTGCTTGTGCTGGAATTATTATTGGCTCCGTATTTGTATCAGGTCTTGGACTGAAATTTACACAATCAGTAATAGATTTATCCGGAGGTGTATTATTCATCCTGTTATGTTTAACTGCTATTTCAGCAATAATCCTTGGTATGGGCATGACAACGACTGCCGTGTACATAACTGTTGCCGCACTTATAGTACCTTCATTAATTGAGTCAGGCATAATCCCAATAGCAGCTCACATGTTTGCATTCTATTTTGGCGTTGTTTCTACAATAACTCCACCAGTTGCTCTTGCTTCTTTTGCAGGTGCTGCTATAGCAAAATCTCCACCGATGGCTACTGCTGTTGAGTCAAGCAAAGTTGGAATTGCAAAATATATAGTTCCTTTTGCGTTTGTTTATAATCCTTCATTATTGATGGAAGGGCCAATCATTTGGAGTATATATAGTTTAATTTCTGTGCTTCTAGCTTATTGGAGCATGACTTTAGGTCTCGAAGGTTGGTTCAACGGTAGACTAAATGCATTTAAAAGAACTTTGGCTTTACTTAGTTCAGTAACGTTATTAATTCCACCACTTCAACATTTTTACGGTATTGACGGTATTTACTTTAATTTTTTGGGAATAATTATTCTTATGTTGATATATTATTTGCAAGGAAAACTTAATTTAAAATTTAAGGCTGCAACATGAATAAAATATTTATTGGTAAACCTGTGCATTGGTTAATGATACTAATTGCAACAGCTGTAATATTTTCATGTGGGTTTAACAAAATGCACGTCAGTAACTTTAATTTATTTATTTGTATTATCTTTATTTCAGTTGCTATATTAATTTTTTTAATATTGAAAACTTCAAAACAAAAAAATTGATTACTTACATTTGTTTGTTATCCTCAAAATAAACTTATAATTTTTGTCAAATAAGGTAAGCTTATGGACCAAGAAAAAGGATCAGAAATTCTTTTAAAAGCAACTAAAATAAATAAATCATTTGGTAATTTTACTGCTAATGAGGATATCGATATTTCAATTGCTAGAGGTCAAATACATGCACTATTGGGAGAAAATGGTGCTGGAAAATCAACATTAGTCAAAATATTTTATGGTGTACTGCAACCAGACAGTGGATCAATAGAAATTAACAATAAAAAGATAGTTATAACATCACCGAATATAGCTCGTAAAAACGGAATAGGAATGGTTTTTCAACATTTTTCTCTTTTCCCTGCTCTTACAGTTGCAGAAAATATTTTAATCGCACTTGATAATAAAATTAAATTAAACAAAATAGTCGATGACATAACTAATTTATCAAAAGAATGGGAATTATTTGTTGATCCTTTTAAATTAGTTAGCGAATTATCAGTTGGCGAAAAACAAAGGGTAGAAATTATTAGATGCTTAATGCAAAACCCTAATCTTTTAATAATGGATGAACCAACCTCAGTTCTTACACCACAAGAGATAATAAATTTATTTAAGATTTTAAAAAGACTTGCTTCTTCGGGATGCTCTATACTCTATATTAGTCACAAGTTAGAAGAAATAATTGAGTTAGCCGATGAGGTAACAATTTTAAAATCTGGAAAATCTATTGCAACAATTGATGCTAAAAAAACTACAACAAAATTTTTAGCAGAGACAATGGTTGGAAAAAAAATTACTGAGTTGAGAAAAAATATTAAAAAAAGATCAATAACAAATATTGCATTTGAGTTAAAAAATTTAAATAAACAGAAAGATCATGAATTTGGAATTTCATTAAAAAATGTAAATTTACAAGTTAACTATGGAGAGATTCTAGGTGTTGCCGGTATTGCTGGGAATGGACAAGTAGAGTTAATGGAGATTTTGAGCGGAGAAATTAATTGTGAACATCATAATCAAATACTTTTAGATAATTTGCCCATAGGTAAAACAAATATAAATGAAAGACGAAAGTTAGGTATAGAAACAATACCTGAAGAAAGGACTTTTCACGCTACAGTTCCAAACTTATCCCTAAATGAAAACACATTTCTTACTTATTTTTTCAAATACAACAATACTAAAAGCTGGATATCAAACTTGTTAAATAATCCCCAAAATAGTGCAGATGAATGTGAAAAAATAATAAAGAGTAATGACGTAAGATGCCCAGAAATAAATCCTTTGGCTAGTCAATTGTCCGGTGGAAATTTACAAAAATTTATTTTAGGAAGATCTCTAGCTAACAATCCTAAAGTCGCGATTTTTTCTCAACCTACATGGGGTGTTGATATTGGAGCCGCAACCACAATAAGACAAAAATTATTAGATCTATCTCAAAGCGGAAAAGCAGTAATTTTAATAAGTCAAGATTTAGAAGAAATTTTTGAATTATCTCATAAAATTGCAGTAATTAATCAAGGTGTTTTAAGCCAAATATTTCGTGTTGAAGATATAACAGCCGCGGATGTCGGTTTATTAATGGGTGGCAAAAGTATAAAAAAGAAAAAAATGGTATCCGTTAAATGATTACTTTTGTTCCAAGAGAAAAAGTTTCTAAAAACTGGATTTTGATAGCACCAATTTTATCAATAGTTTTTACAATTTTTTTTGGTTTATTAATTTTCACATTCTTAGGTTACAATCCAATAGAAACTCTGTATCAAATATTTGTGTCTCCCTTCTCAAGAATAGATCGTATTAGTGATATTTTAGTTAAAGCTTGTCCACTCATTATCATTGGTACAGGTTTGATGCTATGTTTCAAATCTAATGTTTGGAATATTGGTGCAGAAGGTCAATTTATTATGGGAGCCTTGTTAGCAGGTTTTATTGCATTGTCTTTTCCAAATATTGAATCAAAATTCTTTTTATTAATTACACTTGTGACTGGTTTTATAGGTGGAGCATTGTGGGCATTTATACCGGCTATATTAAAGATAAAATTAAATGTTAACGAAATTTTAGTTAGTTTAATGCTAGTTTATGTTGCGATGCTATTCATAGATTTCATTGTAAGGGGCCCATTAAGGGATCCAATGAGTTTTGGATTTCCATTATCTAAACCCTATCCTGAAGGAGCTTTGATTAATAAAATACCTTTTCCAGGTATAGGTTTCCTTGGCCAACTTCATTATGGGATTTTGTTTGTTGTTCTATTAATACCTATTGCATGGATTTTTGTGAATAAAACTTTGGGTGGATTTAAAATCAATGTACTAGGATCTGCTCCTCAAGCTGCAAAATTTGCGGGCTTTAGTCAGAATTCGATTACTTTGACAGTTCTCTTACTATCTGGTGGCTTAGCTGGGGTGGCCGGCGTGATTGAAGTTTCAGCAAATATAGGTCAATTACAACCTGAAGTTTCTTTTGGTTATGGATTTACGGCAATAATAGTTGCTTTTCTTGGAAGATTAAATCCTCTTGGTATTTTATTTGCTGGAATAATTATAGCAACAGTTAAGCTAGGAGCTGATAATGCCCAAATGACTATGGGTATACCAAAAGTTGTTACTGGTCTATTTGAAGGTATTTTACTCTTTTTTTTGTTAACAGGTGAAACTCTTCAAAAATATAAAATTCAATGGTCAGAGAGAAAATAATAATGGAAGCTCTAATCCTAACTATAATTGCAACATCAATTCCATTATTGCTTGCAGCAACAGGAGAACTTATTGCTGAAAAAAGTGGAGTTTTAAATCTTGGGGTTGAGGGAATGATGTTGAGTGGTGCTGTTGGTGCATTAGGAGCAGTATTGTGGCTAGAAAACCCCTATTATGGAATAGTTGCAGGGGCATTGTCAGGAGTGCTTATGGCTTCAATTTTTTCTATATTTACAATTAACTTTATGACCAATCAAGTCGCTACTGGACTTGGATTAACTATATTTGCTACTGGTCTTACTGGATTAGCAGGAGCACCTTTAGTTGGGAAGACGATACCATCATTGCCTAAAATAGAGATTTTTTTATTATCAGATATCCCTATTTTTGGCAGCATCCTATTCAAACAAGATTTTGTTGCATATTTATCTATAGCAATAATTATTTTTATTTCTTTCTTTTTAAAATATTCAAAATCAGGAATTATTTTAAGGGCTGTTGGAGATGATCATCAAAGCGCACACTCTGTTGGTTATCCAGTAAAAAAGATTAGGTGGTATGCCACTTGCTTTGGTGGATTGTGTGCTGGAATTGGAGGGGCTTATATTCCTTTAGTGCTTACGCCTCACTGGTCAGAAGGTATGACAGCAGGTAGAGGTTGGATTGCACTAGCTTTAGTCGTCTTTGCGTCTTGGATACCTTGGCGTATTATAGTTGGAGCTCTAATATTTGGAGGAATTACTATTGCACAATTAGTTGGTCAAGCAAGAGGTTGGCCTATACCTTCACAGTTACTCTCAATGATGCCATATATTGCTACTATAATTGCATTAACGATGATCTCAGGAAGATTATCTAAAAATAATAGTGTTGTACCAGCATCACTTGGTAAACCTTTTTTTGGTAGTCAGTAAAAATGAAACAAATATTTGCATTTAAGAAATTTATTTAAAAATTAATCTTTTTTTATTGTCATTTTATAGATTCACTTTAAGGTTTTATAATTAATTTAGGAGTTTGATATGATAAAATTTTGTATGCGTATTTTTTCACTGATTGCTCTCAGCACATCAGTATTATTTTTTTTAGTAAGTAATTCTTTTGCCGGAAGCCCAACTAAAGTTGGTTTTGTTTATTTAACAACACCAGGCGACCATGGTTGGACATATGCTCACGAACTTGGGAAACAAATGGTTGAAAAACGGTTTGGTAAAGACGTTAAAGTTTCAGTAGTTGAAAATGTACCAGAGGGTCCAGACGCAACTAGAGTTATCAGAGAATTAGCAAAACAAGGAAATGAAATTATTTTTACGACTTCCTTTGGTTACATGGAGCCTACTTTGAAAGTTGCTAAAGAGTTTCCGAATGTAAAATTTGAGCATATTACTGGCTATAAGAGATCAAAAAATGTTGCTACTGGAAACATTAGATTTTATGAAGGTAGATATATACAAGGCGTAGTGGCTGGTTTAATGACTAAATCGAACAAAATTGGTTATATTGGCGCGTATCCAATTGCAGAAGTAATTATGGGTATTAATGCTTTTGCTCAAGGTATGAAATCTGTGAATAAAAATGCTTCAATATCTGTGATATGGGCAAACACATGGTATGATCCAGTTAAAGAGGCTGACGCTGCTAAAGTACATATTGCTGAAGGTGCTGATATTTTAGCACAACATACAGACTCTCCAGCAATGCTTCAAATAGCAGAGAAAAAAGGTGCGATGGGCTTCGGTCAATCTACTGACATGTCAGCATTTGCACCTAAAGCACAATTATTTGCATCTATTAACAACTGGGGTCCTTATTATATTAAGAAAATTGAAGAGCTAAGAAATGGTAAATGGAATACTGGTGATGGGCCTAATCATTGGCCCGGTAATGTTTGGGGTGGTCTAAAATCTGATATGTTAGTTATTTCCAAGTTCCAAAATATGCCAGCTGATGTTGCTCAAAAAGCACAAAAAGCTCTAGATGGTATTAGGAATGGAAAAATAAATATTTTCGCTGGGCCTTTAATTGATAACACTGGTAAAGAAATTATTCCTGCAGGTAAAGCACTTGATGATGGCGCTCTGTGGGGAATGAATTATTATCTCAAAGGTGTAAATGGTAAGGTTCCAGGTTAATTACTTTACTGAGGTAGTCACATTTTTTGTGACTACCTAACTTTTAATGTTTGATGAATAAATTATATTTTAATGAAATTATTCATTTTTTTTCTATTGTTTACAACAATATCAAAATTGAGCTTTGCTGAAATAATAATTAAGGAAGTTCAAAATAATATTTATCTTTTAGATATCTATGGTAATAGATCAATATTAAGTAAAGATTACCAAATTAAAATAGGTGATTATTTAAGTACTAGAAAAAAACCTGCTATTCTTATTTTAGACGATAATACAAAAATATGCTTCTCTACAAAATCATCTGTGAAAGTTTCAAAAATTAAATTTTCAAAAGATAATAACAAAATACAATTGGAATTCAAAAAAGGCAGCATAATTTTTTATGTCAACGAAAACATAAAAA
>QBXO01000013.1 GCA_003284565.1 SAR116 cluster bacterium AG-321-K23 | reverse complement strand
ACTTCGGTTTATATTCCTTTTGAGTTCTAAATGTCTTAAATTTTCTTAACGAAAGATATTTACAAATTTCTTTGTTAGTTAAACCGTTTTTGTGAAGATTATAAATTAAATCTAATCTTTTTGGATTTGAAGGATTGATAAAATCTAAGGAAAAATTTAACTTTGTATTTCTAATATATTTGAAAAGAAGTAACCTTCATTATAAAATCCCAACTAATTTTTCCAATTATACTAGTAAAAGTACAAGATTTAATTATAATAAATTTTATCAATTGAATCTCTACCTAACATTTAGGATTAATAAAATGAAAACTTTTTTTATTATTCTGTTAATTATCTCTAATTTTTTAATACCTATTAAAATCTATGCATTAACTGTTGAAGAAAATATAAAAATATTAAAAGATCCTAAAAGCACAAACGAATTAATAATTATTGGAAATTTAGGTAAATTATCGTTAGTATCATCAAATAAAATTCAAGATACTTTTTTTAAAATATATGAATATAGTACTAAGTATCTAAATCATGAATTTTCGGTCGATGAATTTAAATTGCTTTCATCAAAAGAAATAGATGAGTGTAAATTACAATTTAATAAATTTATAAATAATAGGTTATTAATTCCGAATTCATCAACCTCAAAATACACTAAAGTCAGGAAATTTCATTCAGATATTCAAAATTATTATGATAAAATTGAAATTGTATATAAACAACAACTTATTTTTTTAGAAAATTTAGTAAAGTTTGCTGCTGTTTCGGATCTAAAAAACTTTGATAAAACAATGGTTAAATTTAGATTGAATAGCATAGATTTGCAAGTTTTTGATGCAGATTTTAAAACATTATCCTTACAAATGACACCAGAAACCGCCTTAGATTCAAAGATAATCCCCATATCAATATTAAATACTAAAGCAATTGCTAATTTAGAACGTATGAATGTTAAATTAAATGATGCTAATAATAATCATAAGCAATTCGAAACTCTACATTTACAAACATTAGATATTTACAAAAATTCAAGCAAACTTAGAAATGATTTTTATTCTACATTAGTAAATCTTGAAAAAAAATTATTCATTATTAATAAGAAAAGTAATTCTAGTAAAAAATTTGAATTTAATAAAATAGTAAATGGAATTATTACAACAGGTCAAAATTTAATAGATAAATATACATTACTTGAATTAAATATTATTAAGATTTCAAAATTCACTTTGAACAACTATTCAAGTGTTTTTAATAAAAATAAGATAGAATACGATAATTTATATATAGAACATCAAAAAATAGTTTCATTATCTCAAAATTTAGAATTACAGTTGAGAGAAAAATATAAGCACTTGATTAGATTTATTCAAACCAAATAACTTTATAGATATTTTATTTAGTTAATTAAGCAAGATAAAATTTAAATTCTATCAATAATAATTATTAAAAACTCACACCCTTACAGAAACACTTACCCCATCACTCTGCAGAGTCAAAAAAACCCAATAAAATCAATAATTAATTCGAGAATTACAGATGGCATCCAACTGATGAAATAAGTTGAACCCAAAAAATAAATCTTTAATTTTTATGAAATTTTTGCAAAAGTTGAATAATGAAAAAATTATCTATCATATTAATTCTTTTATTCTCAGTTATGTTTTCATTCAACTGTTTTGCTAAATGGGAATATCTAACTAGAGATATTAATGACAATACCTTTTATTTAGATTACGAAAGAATTCGTAAAGTCGATAACTTTATTTATTTTTGGGTTCTAACTAACTTTTCAAGCATTGATAAATTTGGTGAGTTGTCCACTATCTATTATAGAGAGGGTGATTGTAAATTATTTAGAGATAGGGATTTAGAAGTAAGAGGTTTTACAAAAAGTATGGGAAAAGGTATTATGAAACAATACAAACCAGAAATTACAGAATTTGAAACTCCTTTTCCAAATACTGTTAATGAACGGATATTAAATGTGATTTGTAATCGCTAAAATTTTAAAACCAATTAATTAATCTCCCACTTAACTTCCATTAACTCCATACTGGTTCATATTTTTTGTTGATAAACTCTAACCTTTCTTCTCTTTCTTTATGTCTTTTGAGAACTGAATTAACATTGTTACAACCCCACTTTTTACCTTTATGTGTTGTAATATTTTCTGTATTGAGTTTGTGTGCAATTTTTCTATAACCCAATCCAGATTGATGTAATGATTTTATTTTTGGAAATATTTTTTCTTGTTCTAGTGAATATATTTCATTTTGTTTTAGTACAAACTTATCAGTTCTAACTGTTACAGTAAAACATAAGTAATGAGAGTATTTTAGAAAAGTTATTTCATCAGTTGAAATTATTCTACTGTCACCGAGTGTTTTTGAGAGGTGAATATCATCATCCCTACCTACACTGCTTTTTTTTGCGATAGTTTCCTTGTTTACCAGAAACATCTTAGGTATTTTTTCAGTAAATTTTTTATTACAAAAATATAATTGTAAAATAAATCTTTACTTAACAAGATAAATATATATTGACAAATTTTTTATTAATTAAAAAATATATATATATGGAAATATTATTAAAACTTTTATTTTGGTGCTTTCTTATTGGTGGTGGGTTATTTGTAACATTTTTAATAATGATTACTGTCTATAAATTATTATCGCCAATCATGTCTTGGTGGTGGAATAAGTTTTTACCTGCATTAATGGCAATTTTTATAATTTCTGCCGTTGGTATTTTTATATTTTCATTATTTTATGAATAAATTAATTAACAGCAAAGGAGGTTTATAATGTTTGGACCAAGTAAAGAAGTTAAACAATTATCGGCAGATACAAAAGATAAAGTAGATGCAATGTGGAAAAAATGGGATGAAGATAAAGATAAGGTTGCAAACTCAGATTTCGTAGCAAAGTTACTTGATTTTAATGAAAGAAATCACCCAAAAACTCTAATGGGTAAGAAAAAGAAACTGGATGATTATTTTCATATTGGTCAAGACATTATTAAAGACTTTGACTTTAATATACTTGCGAAGCAAATGAATGAACCACAACCTACAAATTTAGGAGACTGTTTTAACGGCATTGATTATGAAAACGAATTGATAATCTCAATATATTATAATTCTGATACTGGATTTGTTTTAACAAACAAGAAATTATATTTTTACCTCAAGGGTGGTAAGTTTTTTGATGGTAGTGCAAATTATTTCAGCAAGAACTTAGATGAAATCAAAGAAATAACGATAAAAAAGGGTTTCTCTCAAAATTCGGTTGTATTAAATGGTGACGATATTGGAAATATTTATAACGACGATTCTCTTGATTACATCCGTAAGTTAATTGCTGAGGTTGCCAGAAGTTCAAGTGACTTAGTGAAAAGTTCAAATATTGAGACAAAAGTTGTTTCTGAAGAAACTGGTTTAGATAAACTCAAAAAATTAAAAGAGTTATTAGATATGGATGTTTTAACTCAAGAAGAATTTGACAAACAAAAAGATGAAATAATGAAAACACTATAAACATAATTGTTATTAACGTCCCTAGGACTATACAATCCCAACTAATTTTTTCAGAATATTAAACAGCATAATATTCTGAAATTTCTGAAGTTGTTTAATGTCACTAAAGTCATTCATAAGAACGCAATTGATGTTCAAAATATTATTTATAATAATTTTCCTAATATTATTAATGTGGTTTCTCACAGTGCCTCTGGGATTTATATTATATGCAACATAGAGATTTAACCGAGATAATTCTAAATAGATAACATTTACTGCAAATCAAAGAAAAATGTGTGTCAATGCTTCATAATTAAAATTATTTATGGACTCTAATAATAATAAGTAATCTTGATAGGTATAAGATTAAAAATTAGTTTTCTTACTCAGAGAATACAGTATTTTAACTTTCCTTAAAAATTACTATTTTATTTGTTTTAGTTAATTCATCCAATATATATAATCTAACCACATTTTTGACCAAACTGGTTCGTATTTGGTCGTTGCGATTTGTTGTCGGAACATCTTCTCTTCGTATCTCTTTAGAACAGAATAGACTTGGGTATTTTTCCAATCATTACCCTTCGCAGTCTTAATTCCCTTCTCATTCAAGTGTTGTGCAATCTTACGATAACCCAGACCACCATCATGAAGAGACTTGATAAGGTCGTGAGTCTCTTGTTGTTCCTCAGACCAGTTTCTTGGATTGTAGGGAATGATTAGGTCGTTAAATCTTTGGGTAATTTGGAAACGGAGGAAGTAGGCATATTCACCTCTCAAAATCACTCCACAGTTACTGATTTTGCTAAATTCCTTGGTTGATCTACATCAGTACCTCTTTCATTAGCAATATGATATGCTAATAATTGAGCTGGAATTGCCATAAGGAATGGTGACAGAAAAGATTTAAAATCAGTTTCAAAATTTGGTATTTCTATTTTAAAGTGAGCAAATGAGGCCTTTTGAATACAATTCTTATCTGCAATTAAAATAATCTGAGCTCCTCTTGAGTAAGCTTCTTGCAAATTACTAATTGCTTTATCTTCGTTACCATCTGAAACTAAAAACATTATTACTGGAACATGGTCTTCTATTAGAGCAATAGGACCATGTTTCATTTCTCCAGCTGCAAAACCTTCAGCATGAATGTAACTAATTTCCTTTAGTTTCAATGCGCCTTCTAACGCGAGAGGATATAAAAGCCCTCTTCCGAGAAAAATTATACTTTGGGCATTTTTTATTTTCTGGGCAATTAATTTAATTTCATTTTCCATATTTAACATTTGTGCGATTGCGCTAGGTAAAATATGTATGTAATTACAATATTTTTTTATTTGATTTGGTTTCAAATTATTAAATTTTTCTCCTAGGGCAATAGCTATTATAAATAAAACAACTAATTGAGAAGTAAAAGATTTTGTACTAGCCACACCTATTTCTGATCCAGCTTTTGTATATAAACTAAAATCTGCTTCTCTATCTATTGTGCTACCTTCAACATTTACAATTGCATTAGTGCTCAATCCAAGCTCTTTACCATGTCTCAACGCCATGAGAGTATCTAAACTTTCACCTGATTGAGAAATAACCAACATAGCACTTTGACCAAAAACAGATGGTTTTCGATATCTGTATTCAGACGCTAAATCAATTATAACAGGTAAATCCGCAATATGTTCTATCCAATATTTACCTACCATCGCTGCGTAGTAACTCGTTCCAGCGGCTAAGATTAGCAATGTGTTTTTATTTTTAAATCCAAGTTTATTTAGATTTATTTTAATTCTAGAGTCACTATTAATATAAGTAGAAATTGTTTGAGGAATTACTGAAGGTTGCTCAAATATTTCTTTTTCCATAAAATGTTTATAACCACCCTTTGTTATTAAACCAATTTCAGCTTTAATATTTATAATTTTTCTATTAACTTTTTCTTCATATTCATTAAAAATATCTACACCATCCAATTTAACTAATGCATGATCACCGTCCTCCAAATAAATTATTTTCTGGGTTAAATGATCTATTGAGTGCGCATCTGAACCGACAAAATTTGATTTATCACCTAAACCAATGGCTAAAGGAGATGAATTTCTTGATACAAATAATTCGTTTGGAAAATCTAAGCTCATTGCAATAAAGGCAAATGCACCTTTAACGTCTTTTAAAACAAGCCTACCAGCTTGCAAAAAATTATTTCCTAATTTTATATATTTCATAAATAAATGTGGCAACACCTCTGTATCGGTTTGACTTTTAAAAACATATCCTTCTGAAATAAGCTTATTTTTTATAGTTTCGTAATTTTCAATAATTCCATTATGAACTACTGCTACTTTATTTTCACTTGTCAAAGGGTGAGCATTTTCAAGGCTAATGTTACCATGTGTAGCCCATCTTGTATGACCTATTGCAATTAGGGGATCAGAATATAGTTTAGCATTAGATATTTGATTTAAATTATTAATTAGATTGATAAGTTTACCTTCTGATTTAAGAGTTTGAAGTTTTCCGCAAGATGCTGAAGCAATACCTGCAGAGTCATATCCTCTATATTCAAGTTTCTTCAATCCTTCAACAACGAGTTGACTTGCATTTTGTTTTCCTATTACCGCAACAACACCGCACATTTAGAACCTCTTTTGTAAAATCTTATTAATATAATTTTATACTTAAATTTTAAAGCTTTATATTTGTAAACTAAAGAGATATAACATTTTAATGGAAATTTGTTCAATTATATTAAGTGCTGGAAAAGGTAATAGGATGCTGTCAAGTAAGCCTAAACCATTACATATGATTTCTGGGAAAACTATGCTTCAATGGGTCGTCGACGCTAATAATTCTGCTGGAATCAAAAAAACAATAATCGTTGTTCCTAAAAAATTTGATAATATTAATACTACTTGTCAAAATTTAGATACCATTGTTCAAAATAAACCTATGGGCACTGGAGATGCTGTAAAAAAAGCAACTTCTTTACTAAATTATTTTGAAGGTGCCGTAATTATATGTTTTGCTGACACCCCATTCATAACATCTAAAACACTTAAGAAAATTTTAAAATCTTTAAAGAATGATAATGACCTAGTTTTAACAGGCTTTGAGAAAAATGAAAAAAATAATTATGGTAAAATAATTTTTGACAATGAGAAAAAACCATATGAAATTTTAGAACATAAAGATCCTAAAAGAAAAAATGTAAATTCAAATTTTTGTAACGGTGGAATTATGGGCATACATAGTTCTTCTTTAAAACACTTAAATAAAATCAAAAAAAATCCACTTTCAGGAGAATTTTATTTAACAGATATTGTAAAGATCCTGAGTAATGAAAATAAAAAAATATCTGTTATTGAAATTGAAGAAAAAGAAATAATGGGTATTAATACTCAGTTAGACTTGTCAATGGCTGAGGGTATATCTCAAAATTTAATCAGGAACAAAACTTTGAAAAATGGTGTCAAGTTAATAGATCCTAATTCTACTTTCATTAATCATGATACTAAATTTGGTAAAGACATAATAATACATCCTAATGTGGTTTTTGGAAAAAACGTAGTCATTGATTCATGTGTAGAGATTAAGTCTTTTTCACATATAGAAGAATGTAGAATTAAAAAAGGTTCAATAATTGGACCTTTTGCAAGGATCAGGGGTGAATCTATAATTGGTGAGGAATCTAAAGTTGGTAATTTTGTTGAGATTAAAAAAAGTAACATAGCGAAAAAAGTTAAAATTAATCACTTGTCCTATGTCGGAGACACTGAAATAGGTTCTTCAACCAATATCGGTGCTGGTACAATTACGTGTAATTACGACGGTAGAAATAAAAATAAGACAACGATAGGTAAAAACTCCTTTGTTGGCTCAAATTCAACAATTATAGCACCAATAAAAATTGGCGATAACGTAACAATGGGTGCAGGAAGTGTTTTTAATAAGAACATACCTAAAAATAATCTTTCAATTGGAAGAGCCTATCAAATAAATAAAAAAAATAAAAAAAATTAATATCCTCTATGTGACAAACGATTATGTTTGAACAAACCTGGAGTGATCAGAATTTTAAATTCATTATTTCGCCACCATGAATTATTCAATTCTATTTCTATGTTTTTGAAACCATTTATATATTTTTTTGATTTAGTTTGTTCTGCTATTTTTATAATCTTTTCTAAGTAAACATCTCTATCAACTAATATTGCTAAATTGGCCCATGTCAAAATAGAACTAGGTACTAAATAAAACCCGTTACAAATTTTTTTAACAATATGATGATGAATTTTTTCAGGATTCTCTAGACAGTAAACAGATGTTCCAATTAGCTTATGGGCTTTAAAAGGTCTTAAAAATCTTTTAATTTTAGAAATTATATTATCTGACCAATAATTTTTGTACTTTCTTAATCCTACAAAAGGCTCTCCTGGATTTTTTCTACTCCTTAACCTTACTTGAATTACTTTGTGCTCATTCAACAGATTTATTGATTTCTGTAATTGTGAAAACGTTTCTTTTTTATTCTCTATTAACTCTAAATCATTTTCTAACAATAAAATTGGACCTTTTGGCATTTCTTGTGCAAGTTTTTTAAAGCCCCCAAGAATGCCCAGATTTTCTCTAGCTAAAATTGGTTTATAATTGTACCTTTTAGCAATTTTAACGCCCTCTTCAGTATACTCAGGCAAACAAACATATTTATGATTAGTCATGTTTGAAAGCCCATTTTTTTTATATGAGTAAAGTGAATTCTCAAGGCTGTCATAACCTTTCCAGCTCAAAATACCAATTGAAAAAGATAATTTACTCATAAAACAACTTTAAGCTAATTTTCTAAAATACGCTTCTCAAATTCTCTTAAACGTCTGTAAACACTAGCCAATTCTATGATTGTTGGCCATGCCCTTAATAAATATTGCATAGATCCTTCTACCCTACCAAAAGCTCTTATTATTTGCTGCATTACACCAAGAGTAACTACTCCTGCAACTATAGCTGGTGCCAAGAAAACATATGCAGATAAAACATTTGCCTGCATATATGCCATTCTACCAATGTTAAAATATAAATATCTGATAAAACTAAAAAAATGTATTGACCTTACATCATTAAATAATTCTTCAATATTTTTAGGACGAACTGAATTATCATCTTCAGCTATAACTAGCAATTTTCTATAAGCAGCCTCTTTTTTTTGAAGATCATATTCTACTCCAACTAATCTAAGGACCCACCCTAAAGCTATTAAAAAAATCGTTCCTCCAACTGTCCATAACAAAGCACCTGTTATTAAGCCATATTCCCAATCTCCAAAAAAATAAATAGGGATACCAACAGACAAACCTAACAAAATTGGAATAAATTGAATAAGCACCATTATTGACTCAATTAAGCTTGTACCTAATGATTCCATTATTCGTGAAAATTTTATTGTATCTTCCTGTACTCTCTGAGCAGCACCTTCAATTTTACTTGCCTTATTATATACTGAGTGATACCACTCAACCATTGCAGTACGCCATCTAAACAAATAATGAGCTGTGAAAAAAATCATTATTACATAAACCGAAACATATAATCCTGCTAAAGAAATAAATGAAAATAAACTATCCCAATATTCTTGCATAGTAATTGAGTTAGGTTTAGATAGAGCCTTTTGAATCATATCATAAAATTTACCAAACCATTCATTTATTTTAACATCAATTTTTACTTGTACCCATAAAGATGTTAAAATTACAAATGAACCTAACCAAGACCACAAGAACCACTTTTTCAGTGTGAAAAATCTAAACATATATTATACCTTAATAAATATTACTAATTTCATAATATTTTTTATCATGAATGTTTATACTTAACACTATTCCTATTCCAATCAAAACAGTTAACAAAGAAGTACCTCCATAACTTATCAATGGTAAAGGAGCACCAACAACAGGAAGTAATCCGCAAACCATTCCAATATTTAGACTTAAGTAAAGAAATAATAAAAAACCTATCCCAAATACTACAACTTTCGAAAAAAGAGGAACAACCCTAAAAGAAATTTTCATAATTGATACTATTAAAATACAAAATACTAAAATTATTGAGATTGAACCTAAAAAACCAAGCTCTTCAGAAATCAATGTAAAAATAAAATCTGTGTGTTTTTCTGGTAAATAATTTAACCTACTTTGGCTACCCAGTAAGTAACCTTTTCCGAAAAACCCCCCAGAGCCAATAGCAATTTTTGACTGAATTATTTGATATCCGCTTCCTAAACTATCCATTTCTGGATTTAAAAACACCAAAATTCTGTTTTTTTGATAATCGTATAATTGATTCCAAATAAACGGTATCGAAGAAGTGACAATCAAGATGGAAATGATGACAAACTTCATAGAAATTCCTACAAAGAATAATATTGCTAATCCAAGTAAAATAATTGTCAAACCTGTTCCTAAATCTGGTTGGGATATTACTAAAAAACCAGGTAAGATTATTAAGCAAAGAGGGATTATATATGTGGTGAGTTTTTCTAGTTGAACTCTTGAAATATGGTCAAAATATTTTGCTAAAATTAAAATTAATGCTAATTTCATAAATTCAGATGGTTGAAAATTTATTCCACTAATTTTTATCCATCTTTGAACATTTCCTGTTCCCGTAAATTTTACAAGTATTAATAATAAAATTCCTAAACAAAAAGATATAACACTAAATTTAAAAAAAAGATTGGGTGGCATGAAAGCTAAAATTAGCATTAGGGTCAAACCAAATGATAGTCTTATTAAGTGATTTTTGGCCCAAGGCTCCCAATTACCGCCAGATGCTGAATACAAAGAAGTGACACCTACAAATCCCAGTATAATTACGCTGAGAATAATTAACCAATCAACTTTTGAGAGTTTCAATAAAAAAATACTACTTAATGATTTTTCAGAAAATTTGTTATGATTATAATTCATTTAAAAACTATTTCAAATTTTAAATATGTATTTAAAGACATCTCTTGCTATTGGAGCGGCTATGGAAGAGCCACTCCCACCATGTTCTACTACAACACTTATAGAATATTTTGGTTTTGATGCTGGCGCATATCCTACAAACAAAGCATGATCTCTTTTTTGCCATGGACGATCTTCATTTTTAATTAACCCCTTCTCTCTTTCTGCTTCAGATATTCTAACTACTTGAACAGTTCCAGTTTTTCCCGCCATTTCAAAACCCTTAGATCCAATTTTATAATTTCTTGCAGTGCCATTTTTTCCTGTAACAACTCTTTCCATTGATTTTTTTATAAATTCAATATGCTGAGGATTAATCTTTAGAGGTTCAAACCTATTTACGTCATTATTTATCATCAAGGTTGGAGATATAGATGATTTACCATTTGCTATTCTTGATACCATTGTTGCTAACTGAAGAGGTGTTGTAAGTATATAACCTTGACCAATCGATGCATTTAATGTTTCACCTAAAGACCATTTCAAACCATCTCGTTTAAGCTTCCATTCAATATTTGGAACTACACCTTTTGACTTATCATTAATCTCTACATCATAATATTGTCCTAATCCAAGCTTATTCATCATTAGAGCAATTTTGTCAATTCCTACTTTCAGACCTAATTCATAAAAATACACATCACATGATTGTTCGATTGCTTCTGCCAAATTTAATAATCCGTGTCCGTCTTTAGCCCAACAATGAAAAGTACTTGTCCCTAATTCTTTTGAGCCATTACAGTAAAATTTAGTATTAAAGTCAATTAGACCACCTTCTAAAGCTGCAAGAGCAACAGCCATTTTAATTGTAGATCCAGGTGGATAAACACCTGACATACTTCTATTTAAAAGAGGAGACCGTGAATTATTTTTAAGGTTATTCCACTTATTAGTTTCTAAATCTTCTGAAAAAATATTTGGATCATAACCTGGCGAAGAAATGCAACATAATATTTCTCCATTTTCTACATCCATTACAATAAGAGAACCAGATTGTGGATTTACAATTCTATTTTTTTTGTCCAAATAAACATATTCTTTATTGACGTATGAAACATTTTTAGTTTTTATAATATGTTTTTTTATATTTTTGTTCTCTGTAGATACTAAGGTATTATTCCCTCTCTCGAATCTTTCAATAGCAAAAGCCTGAAGTCCCATATCTAAAGATGTTTGAACATCGTTACCAGATACAGTATCTTCGTATATTTGTGAAGCAATTACATGACCTCTGGAAGTTACTTCATTTCTTTTTCTACCAAATTTCCCTCTTAAATCAGAATCAAAAAATTTTTCCAAACCTGTTTTTCCCACCTCTAGCCACGAAGAAACTGGGTTCACTTTTGTTTGCGTATCTTGTTCTGAATAAGGACCGATATATCCAGTTATATGACCTGCGATTATACCTTGAGGATAAACTCTCTTCTTTGTCATTGAAAAACTAATTTCAGGGAACTCAATATTTCTAACAGCTAATTTAGAAACATCTTTTTGGGATAATTTTTTTGTAATCAAAATTTGTTTGGAAATATTTTTTTTTTCAGAATTTATTTTATAATTAAAATTTTTTAAATCTTTTTTATTAATATTAATCACTGTTAATATCTTTTTTATAACATCATCTACATTGGTATTTTTATCCCAATTAAGCACTAGTGAAAATCCATCCATATTTCCAGCTAGCAATCTCATTTTTCTATCTAATATTCGTCCCCTTTCAGGTGGAATCATGTGATAATTAAATTGATTCTCATCAGATAATTTCTCATATTTTCTATTTTCAACCATTTGTAAGTCAAAAAATCTCCAGCCTATCGCACCAACAACAAAACCTTTGAAAATAGATAATAAGAAGAATCTTTTCGAAATTGTTTTTTCAAGAGTTTTTTGACTTTTATTTTTCATAAATTAACTTTTAATCAATTTTGTTACAAAACTAAAAAAATTTATACTAATGTTTATTAAGGGAAAAAGAATTAATGTAATACCTATATGGAAGAAAATAGGACTAAATTGAGGTATTGATAAATTCATCATAACATTTAATAATAAAACAATACTAAAAGAAAAGAGAAAAATTATTGTAAATGATATCCACTCATCATCACTTTTTTTCACTAATCTATCAAGAAATAAACTTTCAGTAAGATATTTAAGTAATAATAAAAATATTGGAGTAATACCAAGATTAGCTCCGGTAATTATATCATGCACTAAACCCACTAAAAATAATGTTGTATTGGAGGGGTTTATCCTAAATCTTATTATTGATAAATATAAGATTATTGAAATTATATTTGGAGTTGCAATTTCAAAAAATGGTAAAAAACTTAATGATTTTTGAAAATTTAGCAAAAAAAATAATATGATAAAAAATAATAAGCTTTTTGAAAATTTATGTAGATGGAAAAAAATATTGTTATTTTTTATCAATTTTCTTTGCTTTCAATTATTCTTTTACCACTTAGGTTTAGACCTTTTAGAGAAATAGATGACTTTGGCTTTTGCAATGGGGCAAAACCTTGAAAAGATTTTGGGAAAATAGGTAAAGAGTTTTTGTTGGTTATTATAGAAATGTAAGTAAGTCTTTGAAAATCAATAGATGGTTTAACGTAAAAATTTCCAGAGAAACTTTTTACAACTTTTCCAACATTTATACCTGAAGGAAATTTACCCCCATGTCCAGATGTTTGAACCATTTCGCCTTCTATTGGTTTAGCTTTAGATGACAAAAATTTAATTTTTAATAATTCTCCACTTTGACCCTGAACAATTGCTGGCCAGTTACTGCTAGTAAGATAAATTGGAATCATAGAATTAATGTCAATTATTAAAATAATCCTACTTGTCTTAATCCCAACATTTACTACAAAACCTACTAATCCAAGTGGAGATATAGCTGGTTGACCGATTTTTACACCGTAATCTTTGCCAGCATTTATTAAAACAGTATTAGCAAAGATACCTCCTGGGGCTGTTATAGCTCTTGCTGTAATTATTTGATTTTTTCTTTTAGGTAGAACTTTCAGTAACTCCCTGAGCTCAAGTAATTCATGTTCTTGACTAGATGCTTTACTATTAATGACATTAAGTTTTCTAATTTCACTTTTAAGCCTGATATTTTCTTCCCTCAAAGAACCGGCAGATTTCACATCTTCAAATACTCCGGCTATCTCCTTAACCGGTTTGTTAAGAGCATAGGTAATTGGTGCTAAAAAATCGGAAAGAAAACCTTTAATGTTTCTTATAGCAATTAGATCTAATTTTCCTAAAAAAACTAGACTTAAGCAGAGTAAAATTAAAATAAAATTAAAATTTCTACTACTTTTAAATGACTTTAATTTTGACGGCTTACCTGAAACCATCTTATCTCACTTGTAATTATTTTAAATTTAGTATTAAGCACCAATTAGAACATTTCGTAGAGATTTCATTTCATCAAGACATCGGCCTGTTCCCATAACAACACAAGTAAGTGGATCTTCTGCAATGACAACAGGTAAACCTGTAGCTTCTCTTATCGTGGTATCTAATTCGCCTAAAAGTGCTCCACCGCCCGTAAGCACTATACCTCTCTCAACAATATCAGCTGCAAGTTCCGGGGGAGTTTGTTCCAAAGCAGTTTTAGTTGCTTCTATAATTTGACCAACAGGTTCAGCTAATGCTTCACAAATTTGAGCTTGATTTATTTCAATTTCTTTAGGAACACCATTGACCAAATCTCTTCCTCTTACTTCAATACTAGCCCCAACACCATCTTTTGGTATTTTAGCAGTAGCTATTCCCTTTTTGATTCTTTCTGCAGTCATTTCACCAATTAATAAATTGTGATGACGTCTTATAAAAGCAACAATAGCCTCATCAAATTTATCTCCTCCAACCCTTACGGAACGGGCATATACTATGTTCCCTAAGGACAAAATAGCAACTTCTGTAGTACCACCACCAATATCAACAACCATTGAACCCGATGCTTCAGTTACTGGCAAATTTGCTCCAATTGCTGCGGCCATTGGCTCCTCAATTAAATAAACCCTTCTAGCTCCTGCAGCTTCAGCTGATTCTTGAATTGCTCTTCTTTCAACGGCAGTTGCCCCAGAAGGAACACAAACAACAACTTGTGGACTTACTAATGTTGATCGTTTATGAACTTTTCTTATAAAATGTTTAATCATTTCTTCAGCAACGTCAAAATCTGCAATTACACCATCTGCCATTGGTCTGATTGCCCTAATATTACCTGGTGTTTTTCCAAGCATTGTTTTAGCTTCTTCTCCTACTGCTAAAACTTGAGATTTTCCTCTTATTTCTGTTATTGCAACAACTGAAGGTTCATTTAAGAGAATTCCTTGTCCCTTGACATAAACTAAGGTATTAGCAGTACCTAAGTCAATTGCCAGGTCGGCAGAAAATAATCCACGTACATATCCAAACATATGATATCCCTTCTAAAATTTTTCAGATCATCAGTGTCAAAAAAACTTTTCAAATTATATTCAAACTAGTAATTTAAATCAAAGAATTAATGAAAATTAATTTTTATCTTTATCAACTAACCTATTAGCAGTAATCCAAGGCATCATTGCTCTTAGTTCTTTTCCCACTGCTTCTATTGGATGATCTGAAGCTTTTTTTCTAGTAGCTTTAAAACTTGTTTGATTAACTTTATTTTCAAGCATCCAATCTCTTGTAAATTTTCCAGACTGAATATCTTTTAATATTCTTTTCATTTCAGCTTTAGTTTCAGATGTAATGAGTCTTGGGCCAGTTACATATTCTCCATACTCGGCAGTATTACTAATTGAATAATTCATATTCGCAATACCACCCTCATATATCAGATCAACAATTAATTTAACTTCGTGAAGACACTCAAAGTAAGCCATTTCTGGAGCATATCCAGCTTCTGTTAAAGTCTCATATCCTGCTCTAATCAATTCTACTAATCCACCACATAAAACTGTTTGTTCACCAAACAAATCAGTTTCACATTCTTCTTTAAAAGTAGTTTCAATAATTCCAGAACGTCCACCTCCAATCGCACAAGCATAAGATAAGCCAATATCATGAACATTGCCTGATGTATCTTTATCAATTGCAATAAGACATGGTACGCCTCCACCCTTCTGATATTCGGATCTTACAGTATGTCCTGGACCTTTTGGTGCAACCATAAAAACATCAATATCATTTCTTGGTTCAATAAGATTAAAATGTACATTTAAACCGTGTGCAAATGCAATGGCAGCACCACTTTTCATGTTTTGTTCAATATCATTTTTATATATTTCGCCTTGTAGTTCGTCTGGTGTCAACATCATTATTACGTCTGCCCATTTAGAGGCATCTGAAACACTCATTACTTTAAATCCAGCTGATTTAGCTTTTGCAACTGATGTAGAATCTGATCTTAGAGCAACAGCAACCTCTTTAACACCACTATCTCTTAAATTTGCAGCATGCGCGTGTCCTTGACTACCGTATCCCACTATAACGACTTTTTTACTTTTAATTAAATTAATGTCTGCATCTCTATCATAGTACACTCGCATATAAAAACTCCTTATATTTCTATTCAATTATTGTGATTTTATTGACAAGTATGATCTTATTAACAGGAATATTAAATTTGATCTAGTAGTTTTGTTTCTGTTTTATTACCCCTAGAGATTGCAGACACACCTGTCCTAGAAATTTCTGTATCTCCCAGTGAACGCATCAGATCAGTAAAAGCGTCTAATTTACTCGGCTTTCCAGTAAGTTCAAAAACAAAACTTGATAATGTAACATCAAGCGTTCTTGCTCTAAAAGTCTCTGCAATCCTTAATGCTTCAACTCTATTTGCACCTTTTACAACAAGTTTAACTAGAGCAAGTTCGCTTTTTATAAATGGTCCCTCTAAAGTTAAATCTCTTACTATGTGCACTGGAACTATTCTTAATAATTGTGATTTTATTTGCTCAATGGTCATCGATGTTCCTCTTGTAACAAGAGATATTCTTGATAAACTTCGTATTTTGTCAATTTCTGTAACAGTAAGACTTTCTATATTGTAACCTCTTCCAGAGAAAAGACCAATTACTCTAGCCAATGTTCCAGGTTGATTATCTACGACTAAAGATAACGTTCTAGAAGTTTCAACTTCTTTGACCTCATTTTTTTGATATATAGACATTTTTGCTAACCTTATACTAGTGCAAGACCTTCACCAGAAGTGTCTTTATGATTATCATCAGAGCTTAAAATCATTTCATTATGGGCTGCACCCGATGGAATCATAGGAAAACAATTTTCCTCTTTTTCAACTCTAATATCAGCAATCACTGGACCCTTAATGTTTATCATTTCATCAATAGTATTCCCTAAATTCTTAATATTATCTACTCTTAATCCGGTTATACCAAAAGATTCGGCGAGTTTTACAAAGTCTGGTAAAGATGCGGTATAGCTCTCACTATATCTTGAGCCATGATTTAACTCTTGCCATTGTCTAACCATACCCATCCACTCATTATTTAAAATAAATATTTTAACTGGCAATTTATATTGAACTATTGTTGAAAGTTCTTGCATGTTCATCAAGAATGAAGCTTCACCTGAAATATCAATTACGAGCGAATTTGGGTGAGCAATTTGCACACCAACTGATGATGGAAGGCCATATCCCATTGTACCCAATCCTCCAGAAGTCATCCAATGGTTAGGTTTAGAAAATCCAAAATATTGTGCAGCCCACATTTGATGTTGACCTACTTCTGTTGTAATATAGGTATCAAAGTTTTTAGATTTCTCATAAAGAGATTTTATAGCTTGTTGTGGTTTTATATTATTTCCGATTTGTTGAAAACCTAATGAGTTTTTCTCTTTCCAATGATTTATTTCAGACCACCATTTTGATTTTGATTTAATAGTCTGTTGGTTATGTAGTTTTTTTACCTCTTGAACTAATACTGATAATACTTTTGTACAGTCGCCAACAATTCCATAATCAACAGAAACAACTTTATTGATAGATGATTTATCAACATCAATATGAATTTTTTTGGAATTAGGGGCAAATGCATTTAATCTACCCGTTACCCTATCATCAAATCGTGCACCTACATTAAGCATAACATCACAATTATGCATTGCTAAATTTGCTTCATATGTACCATGCATACCTAACATACCTAAAAAATTTTTATTTGTATTTGGTACACAACCTAAACCCATTAGAGTAAGAGTTACTGGGCAGTCTAATAAATTTACCAATTTTGTTAAAAGTTTTGAAGCCTCTTGTCCAGAATTTACGACACCTCCACCAGCATAAATAATTGGTCGTTCTGCATTTAATAGAAGTGTTGCAACTTTATTAATTACATTTTCATCAATATTCGAAATATTATTATTATTATATTTTTTAAACTTAGTATTTTTATTAACATATTTTATTTTTGAAAGTTGGATGTCTTTTGGAAGATCAATAAGAACGGGTCCAGGCCTTCCAGTTGAAGCAATTTCAAAAGATTTATGAATAATCTCACATAATTTATCAGCATCCTTTACTAAGTAATTGTGTTTGGTACATGGCCTTGAGATGCCAGTAGTATCAGCTTCTTGAAAAGCGTCTGTTCCAATTAAATGAGTAGGTACTTGTCCACTAAGACAAACTATTGGAACAGAGTCCATTAATGCATCTGTTAATCCAGTAATTGCATTAGTTGCACCAGGGCCTGACGTAACCAAAACACATCCAACCTTACCCGTAGATCTGGCATAACCTTCAGCAGCATGGACTGCAGCTTGTTCATGTCTAACCAATATATGTTTGATTTTATTATTTTCGAACAAAGCATCATAAAGAGGTAATACAGCTCCACCAGGGTATCCAAATATTACCTCAACACCATTTTCAACCAAGGCTCTAATTACAGCCTCTGCTCCACTACAATAGTTAACTGTCATTTTATCTTCTACTTTCAATTAAAAAAATATTAGTTATCAACAAATTATGTTATCGTCAACTTTATAATATAAAATTATAAAATTTTGATAAAATTTAAAATTTTATTTCATATTAATACTTTTATATGGAATAAAGTTATTACTAAACCATGTGATTTGCCTTTTAACATACCTTCTTGTATCTCTCTTACTTAAACTAATAGCCTCTTCAAATGAAATGTTTTTATCTAAATAACTTAACAACCACTTTACTCCAAGACTTTTTGCAATAGGAAGTGTTCTATCGATATTTGAGTTATATAATTTTTTAACCTCCTCAATTGCTCCATTTTCAAGCATATGATCAAACCTAAATTCACATCTTTTGTAGATTAAATTTCTATCCAAGTTTATTAAAAAACTATAAATATTTTTTTTAATCGCCCCTTTCCTAGGTTTTGTGTGCCAATAACTCATATTCTTCTTAGTTTGAAGAAAAACACCGTATGATCTTAATAATCTATGTTTATCCTGATTCTTTGATACAAATTGAGGATCAATTTTTAAGTTATATTTTTTAAAATTGTCAAATCCAATTTCATTTAGCTTCAATAAACTCTTTAATTTAATTTCATCTCTAAGTTTTGGGATGGGAGCTAACCCATTAATAACTGCGTTTAAATATAAGCCTGATCCACCAACTAATATTGCTGTTTTTCTTATTTTTTCTAGTTTTTCTAATACTTCAGTTAGTTGTTGTAGCCAATCGGCTATTGAATAATTTACCTGAGGTTTAACATAACCATATAAGAAATGAGGTACTTGACGCATATCTTCTTCTGTTGGTCTAGCAGACAATAATTTTATATCTTCGTAAACTTGGACAGAATCAGCATTAACCAGAACACCATTTATTTTCTTTGCTAATTTCATTCCTAGCATTGATTTACCAACACAAGTTGGACCAGCAATTATAATAATATCTTTTTTAAAATCATATTGATTTTGAGAAAGGTCAAAAAATTCTTCTATATTTAATAAACTGGACATGATTATAACAATAATATAATTAAATTTTCATGAATGACTACTTATTAATATCAAACACAAAAGAAAATAAAATTAATGAATTTTATTTAAAGTTAGTCTCATCTCATATAGAAAATTCAACATTTGGAAAAACTTACTATAGAGAATTAAGTCCTAGAAAAGCCTATGAGTGGGAATTAAGTTCAAACAAATATGACTCAAAACTTGAAAATATCATGTCTGATTTTCAAAGAAATTATGGTATTGATTGTAACTTTATAAAGACTTTTGACAAAAGAAAGAAAAAGTTACTTATAGCTGATATGGATAGTACAATTATTAAAGAAGAAAGTTTGGATGAACTGGCAAAACAAATAGGTAAAGAGAAAGAAGTCAGCTTTATTACAAATGAAGCTATGAATGGTAGGATAGATTTTAAAAAAGCTTTGATAGATAGAGTTGCCATTTTAAAAGGGAATTCCACAAATATCTTAGAAACTTTAAAAAAAAATATAACTATAAATGATGGAGCACAAGAATTAGTTAAAACAATGAACATGAATGGATCAATAACTGTTCTTGTCTCTGGTGGATTTACTTTTTTAACTGAATATTTGCAAGAATTATTAAGCTTTAAATATACTCATGCTAATTCACTTCAAATTATTAAAAAACAATTTCAAAAATTTGAAATAACTGGAAAAGTTCAAGGATCAATATTGGATAAAAAAGCTAAACTTCAATACCTTAATAAATATATTAAAAAATATAACCTTGATTATAAAGATACAATATGTGTTGGCGACGGAGCTAATGATATTGAAATGATTCAAAACGCTGGTATAGGGGTTTCTTTCAATGGTAAAGAGACACTAAATAAGGTTGCAGATGTACATTTCAATAATACAAGTTTATTAGGATTGTTATATGCTCAAGGTTACACAGATAACGAAATATTTTAATAAGAAATTTTATTTTAGTTCTAACGCAACAAATCTAGTACCATTTTCGACTTTAACTAAAAGTAATAAAGCTTTTCTTTTTTGTTTAACAGCATTTTTAATTTCATTATCAATTATATCTAAGGAATTGACCTCTATCTGACCAACCCTCATTATAACCATTCCTACGTTCAGTCCCGCTTGTTGAGCAGAACTATCATTTTTGATTGATGTAATAACAACACCTATATCAATGTTTTTGAGTTTATATTTAGATTTATTTTCTTCGGATAACTCTTCTGCAGTAAATCCTAATTTATCATATTCTTTAACCTTAACATTTTTTTTAGAAGTTTGACCTATTAAATTCTCTTTTTCTGCTAATTCAAGTTCTCCTAAAGTAACATTTAATGTTAATTCTTTTCCATCTCTTAAAATAACTAGTGGTACAGATTTACCAACGCTAGTACCAGCCACAACTTTAGGAAGTTCTTTCATATTTTTAATTTCAATATCATTGAATTTTATTATAACGTCGCCAGTTTTGACACCTGCTTTTTCAGCAGGACCTCCTTGAGTTGCAGAAGAAACTAAAGCTCCTCTAGCAGTTTTCATGCCCAAAGTTTCTGCAATTTCCTCAGTAATTTCTTGAATTAGAACACCAAGCCAACCTCTTTTAGTTCTACCATACTGTTTTAGTTGATCTGTAACCTGTTTAGCTAAATTGGATGAAACAGCAAATCCTATACCTACAGATCCCCCCGATTGAGAAAAAATAGCAGTATTTATACCTACAACATTACCTTTCATATCAAATAATGGACCACCAGAGTTACCTCTATTAATGGAGGCATCTGTTTGAATATAATCATCATATGAACCAGATAAATTTCTTCCTCTTGCTGAGACTATTCCAGCAGTAACTGTTCCACCAAAGCCAAAAGGATTTCCAATTGCCATTACCCAATCACCAACTCTAAGCTTATTTGAGTCACCGAATTTTACAGCTTTAAGATTTGTTTTTTTTGGATCAATTTTTAAGAGAGCAACATCAGTTTTAGGATCTTTTCCAACAACTGTAGCTTCGAATGAGGTATCATCAAATAAAATAACCATTATTTTTTCAGCATTGTCAATAACATGATTGTTGGTAATGATATAACCAGATTCGTCAATAATAAAACCAGAACCTAATGATTGAGCTCTTCTTTTTTTATTACCAGGTTTGTCAAATTGTTTGAAAAAATCTTCAAACGGAGAACCAGGAGGAAAGGATGGCATTTCTCTTGATTTTTGTTTAACAACTGTCGTAGTTGAGATATTAACAACAGAAGGACTTAGTTTTTCAGCTAGATTTGCAAAGGTTTCAGGAGCACTTTTTGCGTTGGTAATATTAATTGAAAACAATAAAAACAATAAACTTGTAATTAGTGCGTAATTATTATTATTTTTGAAATTCAACATAAATGACATTCATCCACCATTAATTTTGTTTCAATACTATGTAAAAAAAAGGCACATTTAAGGCCAAATTAAGTAATTGGTTTGTTAATTTTTTTAGTAAACAGATTTTGTTATTTTTTACCATCCTGTTTACCAAAAAAGCTAAAAAAATCACTGTCAGGACTTAGTAACATAGTAGTACCATCATCAGAAAAAGTATTTTCATAAGCAAGCATTGATCTATAAAATTTAAAGAATTTTTCGTCCTGTCCAAATGCATCTGAATAGATTTTTATAGCTTGTGCATCCCCGTTACCTCTTAATGCTTCAGCTTTTCTTTTGCTTTCAGCAACAAGAACAACTTTTTGTTTTTCTGCATCAGCACGTATTTTTTGAGCCTCTTCAGCACCTTCTGCTCTGAATTCTTTAGCTTCTTGTTCTCTTTCGGTCTTCATTCTATTAAAAATATTTTGGCTTGTAGCTTCTGGATAATCTGCTCTTCTTATACGAACATCAACTATCTCCATTCCTAATTTTTTAATTGTAGAATTAACCTCATCTCCAATATCTTCTACTATTTTAGTTCTAGCATCTGATAAAATTGCTGTTAATTCAAACTTACCAAAAACTCTCCTAACAGATGAATCTATTATTGATTCTAAACGTTGACGAGCTCCGAATTCATTTCTAACTGTTTGGTAAAATAGAAGAGGATCAGTTATTCTAAATCTAGAATAAGTATCAACCTCTAATCTTTTTTGGTCAGCTAAAATAACTTCTTCCGAGTCCTGAGATACTAAAGACAAAACTCTTTTTTCGAAGTAAGTAACCTCTTGAATGAATGGAACTTTGAAGTTCAACCCTGGTTTATTCACTAATCTTTTAGGCTCACCAAATTGAAGGACTAAAGCTTGTTGGGTTTGATCAACGGTAAAAAAAGAACTAAGGATACCAAATAAAACTGCTAAAACACCTAAACCTGACAAAATTTTAGAAGAAGACATTATTGATTTCCTTTTTGTTTTAATTGATCTAATGGCAAATATGGAACAACACCAGATGAACTTGCTGAATTATCCATAATAATTTTTTTAACTCTTGAAAAAACTTTTTCCATTGTTTCCAAGTAAATTCTTGACTCTGTAACTTCAGGGTTAAGTTTATAACTTTTATAAATTGAGTTAAATCTATCAGCATCACCTTTAGCTCTATTAACAACTTCACTGGCATATGCCTCAGCTTCTGAGATAAGCTGCGCTGCCTCACCCCTAGCTCTAGGAACGATATCATTTCTAAACGCTTCGGCTTCGTTAATAAGAGTATCCCTATCTTGTCTAGCTCGTTGAACATCATTAAAAGCATCAATTACCTCACTAGGAGGGTTAACAGAAAGCAATTGAACATCTCTTATTTCAACACCAGCTTCATATTCATTCAAAAGCTCCTGAAGCATGTTTTTTGCTTTCAATTGAATATCTTGACGGCCACCAGTAAGCGCTGTTTGTATTTTTGTTTGCCCTATTATGTCTCTCATGACAGACTGAGCTGCAACCTTTACAGTCTCAGGTGGGTCTTGAATATTAAATAAATAAGCTCCAGCATCGGCAATTTTCCAGAAAACTATAAAGTCAATATCAATATTATTTTCGTCACCCGTAATCATTTTAGATTCGTCTGGGACATCTCTCCTACTAGTGGCAGCTCCCCCAAAAGATCTGTAGCCTATTTCAATTCTATTATCTCTAGTAACGTCAGGAGTAAGAACTTTTTCAATTGGACTTGGGAGATGATAATGCAAACCTGGCGGTGTGGTCCTTACCCATTCACCAAATCTCATAACAACACCTTGCTGCTGAGGATTAACTCTGTAAATACCTGTCATTAACCAAATAGCAAGTAAAATAAATAATAAAATCGTAAAACCTTTACCACCACCAAATCCTGTTGGCATCATCCTTTTTAGTTTATCCCTACTTTCTTTGAGCATTTGATCTACATCTGGTGGCGTCCCATTTGAATTAGGTCTTTTTCCCCAAGGGTTATTATTATTACCTCCACCCCAAGGGCCTGAACCATTATCATTGATTTTATTTATTATCATGTGTTACTCCAAGCAGAATTAAGTATAATGCTATTTAGAAATGAAATTATTGTTAAATAATATTTGCACTATAATAATAAATTTCAACCTTTATAAAAAATTATTTCTGGGCAGGTAGAATGAATAATAAAAAATTAGAAGAAATTATAACGATTTTAAAATCTATTGTCTTAAAAAACAAGTCCCAAAACATTTATGAAAGCAAAATGGTAAATAGTTTAAAATATGAAAATAATATTATTTCATTTACTCTAGAACTCCTCCCAGAACAAGTAAAGAAATCAGCGTCAATTAAAAAATTTATCGAAGAAAAATTACTTGCAATTAACAACGTCAAAAAAATAGAAATAATTCTAACATCACACAAAAAGAAGAAAAATAATTCTAATATTTATGAACGACTGAAACCTGCGAAAAACATTATTGCTGTAGCTAGTGGAAAAGGAGGCGTTGGAAAATCAACTACAGCAATTAATATAGCTCTTTCATTATCAAAATTAAAATATAATGTAGGAATTTTGGATGCTGATATTTATGGCCCTAGTCTTCCGAAATTAACAGGTATTAACAAAAAGCCTGAGAGTAATGGGAAAAAAATCATTCCACATAATGCATTTGGTTTGCAGGTAATGTCCATTGGATACATGGTACCTGAAGATACTGCAACAATTTGGAGAGGACCTTTGGTAATGAGCGCTATTGAACAACTACTTAGGGATGTAGAATGGTCCAATCTTGACTTTTTAATAATTGACATGCCACCAGGAACTGGAGATGCTCAATTGACATTATCTCAAAAAGTTCAACTTGCAGGAGCAATTATTGTTTCAACTCCTCAAGACCTTTCACTTATCGATGCTAGAAAAGGTTTAAATATGTTTACAAAATTAAATGTACCCATTTTAGGCATTATTGAAAATATGAGTTATTTTGTATGTCATAATTGCAATGTAAAACATGATATTTTTGGGAATGGTGGAGCAAGAGCTGAGGCTGAAAAATTAGGTGTAACATTTTTAAATGAAATACCTTTAGATATATCTTTGAGAACTACTTCTGATGAAGGTAAACCTTTAGTTTATAAAGAACCTGGAAGCTCTATTTCAAAGAGATTTATGGAAGTAGGATCTAAAATTTTGAACCAAATTGAAAAAAATAGAAAACAATCTCTACAAATTATTTAATGATTTTAGCTACCCTTTTGTAATGCCAATAACTATGTTCTGGAACATTATCTGTTGCTAAATGATGCTCGAGTTTAGTTTTTTGCCAATCTCTTTCATTTAATTTAGGAAATTTTACACCATTTTTAAAATTAAATTTAACTTTAGTCATTTCAATATTATCACAATATTCTAAACCTATTTTATAAATTTCTGCTCCACCAAATAAAAATATTTTTTTTTGGATTGGATCTGGATTAATTTCCAAATTAAGACCAATCCATTCATCAGCTTTGTTAATAGCATCTTCAAATGTATTTACAACTATAGCCCCATCGGCTTTCAAAGAAATAGAATTGGTTAACACAATATTTGCTCTGCCAGGTAAGGGTTTCCCTATTGAATCCCATGTTTTTCTACCCATTATTAGGGGACTACCCATTGTAATTTTTTTTAATCTTTTAAGATCCCCTGGTAAATACCAAAGTAAATTTTTCCCATCACCAATTACTCTATTCTCATTCATTGCAACAATACAAAATATTGGGTTTTTCAAGTTTTTTTTTATTATCATTTAAACTGCCACGGGTGCTGAAATATTTGGATATGGTTCATAATCAGTAATATGAAAATCTTCAAACTTAAAATAATTTATATCAGAATATTTTTTATAAATTTTTAATTTTGGTAATTTTTTAGATGTTCTTGTCAATTGCAATTTAGCTTGTTCAAAGTGATTTGTATATAAATGAGCATCGCCTAATGTATGAATAAAATCGCCAACCGACAAACCAGTAACGTTAGCTATCATGTGCGTTAAGATTGAATAAGACGCTATATTGAAAGGAACTCCAAGGAAAATGTCTGCACTTCTTTGATATAATTGACATGATAACTTGTTTTTAGCTACATAAAATTGAAATAAACAATGACAAGGTGGAAGAGCCATACTTCCTACGTCCGATGGATTCCAAGCAGAAACTATCATTCTTCTGGAGTTGGGGTTGTTTTTTAATTCATTTATAACATCATCTAATTGATCAAGCTTTCTTCCATCAGGAGTATCCCATCTCCTCCATTGCTTACCATAAACAGGTCCAAGATCACCATTTTTATCTGCCCACTCGTCCCATATAGATACGTTGTGTTTTTTTAAATAAGCTATATTAGTATCACCTTTAATAAACCACAATAACTCATGAATAATTGATTTTAAATGTAGCCTCTTAGTGGTTAATAATGGAAGTCCATCATTTAAATCGAATCTCATCTGCCAACCAAAAACTGATTTTGTACCAGTACCAGTTCTATCGTCTTTAACTTCGCCCTTTTGTAAAACATGACTTAATAAATCTAAATATTGTCTCATTCAAACATCTCAACTAAATTTTTTTTTAACAGACATTATGTGCTCTTTAATAAAAAAAATAAATAATGTATAGTAAAAAAGTCATTTAGTTGACTATGGTGATAAACATTTATTAGAATAAGCTTAGCGGACCCGGGGGCGGTACCCGGCACCTCCACCAATATTTGGGGGTGAAATAGGATCGACGCGTGTAATAAAAATTAAACTTTCACTCGGCATTGTACCACCGTTATCGGACTATTTTAAATAGTTGCAAACGACAACTATGCTCCGGTAGCTGCAGCAGCGTAAGCAGCCAAGGCGACCGAAAACTAGTCCTGTTCTATAGCTAGAACAGGCGGGGTAATTGTTTACCTGGCAACAGAAAAACTTTGGTGGCGAGAATTCAATTCTCGCCATCTTAAATATTTAATTGAAAAAAATGCTTTCAGAAATGTAAAGTATTAATTAAAACATTTGTAAGGTATGTAAGTGACAAATAATAATGATAATAATAATTCTAATTCTCAAGGTTTTGACTACGATATTTTAGTTGAAGAAAGTCTCATAAACGTTGTAAAAAAAGTTTTGAAAATCACTTCAGAATCAGGTCTTAGAGGAAACAGTCATTTTTTTATTACATTTAACGGTGAGCATCCAAGCGTAATAGTACCACCTGAATTAAAAAATACTGATAAATCAGACATAAAAATAATAATTCAGCATCAATTTTGGGATTTAAAAACAACTGATGATCATTTTGAAGTAACTTTATCTTTTAGCGGAGAAAAAAAGAATATTTTCGTTCCCTTCAAAGCAATTACTTCTTTTACTGATCCATCTGTTGGTTTTGGTCTCCAATTTAAAATCGAAGATAATATAAAAGATAATAATCTTAACATTGGTGAAAGCACAGATCTAGACAAACAGAATAAGTCAAATTCAGAAAATACAGACGTTAAGTCTGGAGAAGTAGTTTCCCTAGATGAATTTAGGGGAAAGAAATAAATTTAAATATATAAGTAATTAAAAGAGTAATCACATTGAACAAGATAAATTATAGAATAGAAACTGATAGTTTTGGTGAAATAAAAGTTAATAATGATAAATATTGGGGAGCACAAACTCAAAGATCAATTATCAATTTTCCTATCGGTTGGGAAAAACAACCTACAGCAATTATTAGAGCTTTAGGTATTATCAAAAAGGCCTGTGCACAGGTCAACAGAGATAATAAAAAACTTGATAAAAAAAAAGCTGACGCAATGATTCAGGCATCTTCTGAAGTTGTTGATGGCAAATTAGACGACCATTTTCCACTCGTTGTATGGCAAACAGGTTCAGGAACTCAGTCAAATATGAATGCTAATGAAGTAATCTCCAATCGTGCGATTGAAATATTGGGTGGTAAAATAGGATCAAAGATACCTGTTCATCCAAATGATGATTGTAATATGGGTCAGTCATCTAATGACACATTTCCAACTGCGATGCATATTGCTACTGCAATGATGGCTAATTCTGTTCTTATACCAAACTTAAAAGAGTTAAAAAACGTTCTTCAAAAAAAATCTAAAGAATTTTCAAAAATAATAAAAATTGGGCGAACTCATACAATGGACGCTACACCACTTACATTAGGCCAAGAGTTTTCAGGTTATGCTCATCAATTGACTATGTCGATTAACAGAATAAATAAATCGCTTAACGATATTTATGAATTAGCACAGGGAGGTACAGCTGTTGGCACAGGTTTGAGTACTGAAATTGGATGGGATATAAAAGTAGCTAATAAAATTTCTGAAATCACAAAATTACCATTTAAAACAGCACCTAATAAATTTGAAGCTCTTGCAACTCATGACGCGATGGTTGAGTTTTCAGGTTCATTAAAAACAGTTGCAGTGTCAATTTATAAAATTGCTAACGATATACGCCTTTTAGGATCAGGCCCAAGATCTGGTCTAGGTGAATTATCATTACCTGAAAATGAACCTGGAAGCTCTATTATGCCTGGAAAAGTCAATCCAACACAAATTGAAGCTGTTACACAAGTATGTGCGCATATTTTTGGAAATGACGCAGGAGTTGGATTTGCTGGATCACAAGGACATTTCGAATTAAATGTATATAAACCCATGATTGCCTATAATGTTTTGCAATCCATACAACTGTTAGGTGATGTATCATTAACTTTTACAAAAAACTGCATATATGACATAAAAGCGAATATTTCTAATATTGATAAACTAATGCGTGAAAGTTTAATGTTAGTAACCGCACTAGCCCCTCACATTGGATATGATAATGCATCAATAGTTGCGAAAACAGCCCATAAGAACGGTACAACTCTTAAAGCTGAAGCTATTAATCTAGGTTATGTAAAAGAAGATGAATTTGATATTATAGTAAATCCTGAAAAAATGATTGGTCCAAAAAAATAAAAAAGTTTAAGTAAATTCATAAAAATTTATCAATTTAAATGGGAGATTATTTTGAGCAAATTTTTTTATTCACCAATGTTCCCCCTTACTGAAGATAGTACAGAATATATCAAAATTTCTGAAACTTATATTAAAACAAAGAAAATTAATAATTCTGAATTATTAATAATTAATCCAAAAGCTCTTACTTTTTTATCACAAAGAGCCTTTTTTGATGTTTCCCATTTGCTAAGAAAATCTCACTTACAACTATTAAGAAATATATTGGATGATAAAGAAGCATCACAAAACGATCGTTTTGTAGCTCTATCAATGTTAAAAAATGCGAACATAGCTTCATCAGGTAAACTTCCTATGTGTCAAGATACAGGCACTGCAATAATTATTGGATATAAAGGTGAAAAAGTATTTACAAATTCAGATGATGGAAAATATTTGTCGCTAGGAGTTTATAATACTTACCAAGAAAAAAATTTGAGATTTTCTCAATTAGCCTCTAAATCAATGTTCGAAGAAAAAAATACAAAGAATAATTTACCAGCTGAAATAAGCTTATTTGCAACCCAAGGTCAAGAATATAAATTTGCATTTGTTCAAAAAGGTGGTGGATCAGCTAATAAAACTTTTTTATATCAAGCAACACCTGATACTCTAAATCCTAAAAACTTGAAAAAGTTTCTTTATGATAAAATAATATCCTTAGGTACGGCTGCTTGTCCACCATATCATTTGTCTGTAGTTATTGGAGGTACATCAGCTGAATTTAATTTAAAGACCGTTAAACTTGGATCCATGCGTTTTTTAGATAATTTACCTAGTAAAGGAAATTATAAATATGGTTACGCATATAGAGATCATAAATGGGAAAAAATCATATTAGATTTAACAAGAGAAATGGGTATTGGGGCACAGTTTGGAGGAAAATATTTTTGTCATGACGTTAGAGTTATAAAGCTTGCGAGACATGGTGCATCACTACCAATTGGAATAGGGGTTTCTTGTTCAGCCGATAGACAAATTTTAGGCAAAATAAATAAAGACGGAATTTTTGTTGAAAAACTTGAGACAGAGCCAAGTAAATATTTGCCCGATGTGAATTTAGACGAAATTTCGGAGGAAGTGACGGAAATTGATTTAAATCAGCCTATGAAAAATATTTTAGAACAATTAAATGAATGTAAAATAAAGAAAAGAGTAAATCTTACTGGCCCAATGATTGTTGCTAGAGACATAGCTCATGCAAAGTTACTAGAAAGATTAAATGATGAGGGCAAACTACCAAGTTATATAAAAGACCATCCTGTTTATTATGCTGGACCAGCTAAAACTCCAAAAGGCTTGGTTTCAGGTTCCTTTGGACCTACTACCGCTGGTCGAATGGACACTTATGTCAATAAATTTCAACAAAATGGCGGATCAATGGTCATGCTAGCAAAAGGTAATAGATCTAAAGAAGTAAAAGAGTCTTGCAAAAAGTATGGTGGTTTTTATCTTGGAACTATTGGAGGCGCTGCTGCGAAAGTAGCTCAGGATTATATAAAAAAAATTGAGATAGTGGAGTATCCTGAATTTGGTATGGAGGCAGTGTGGAAAATTGAAGTTGAAAAATTTCCTGCTTTTGTTGTAATTGACAATAAGGGAAATGACTTTTTTGAGATTTAAGACGTAATTTGCTTCATTATTGAAAAAAGATCAGATTTACCTTCAAAACCAATTCCTGTTATCTCTGGTAAAGTTACAAAACTTTTTTCAACCTTTACGCCATCAGGAAATCCACCATATGGTTGAAAGAGATCTGGATAACTCTCATTTCCACCAAGTCCTAATCCCGCAGCGATAGCTAAGGACATCTGATGGCCTCCGTGAGGAATGCACCTTGAAACATCCCATTCATTTTCTTTGAGCATTTCAATAATTTTTAAATATTCAACTAACCCGTAACTTAAAGCACAATCAAATTGCAACCAATCTTTATCTTTTCTCATTCCAGCATACCGAATAAGATTTCTTGCATCATGAACTGAAAACAAATTTTCGCCGGTTGCTAATGGAAGTAAGTAATGCTTTGATAGTTCTTTATGAAGTTCAAAATCCAAAGGGTCTCCAGGCTCTTCATACCAAAATAGATTATAATCTGATAAAGCTTTACCATATTCAATTGCAGTTTTGAGATCAAACCTACCATTTGCGTCAACTGCAAGCCGATCTTCGGGACCTAATATTTTTAAAACAGCTTCAATCCGTTTACAATCTTCTAATAAAGAAGCACCACCTATTTTCTTTTTGACTACTGAATAACCAAGATCTAAATATTTTTTTATTTCGTCGGTTAAACCATTCAATCCTTGATTTGGCCAATAATAGCCACCAGCAGCATAAACAAAAACTTTTCTATTAGGTACGCCATCACCGTATCTTTCTGCGAGCATTTGAAATAATGGTTTATCTTCGATTTTAGAAACAAGATCCCATATTGCCATGTCAATAGTCCCTACTGCTACAGATCTTTCTCCATGTCCTCCAGGTTTTTCATTTTTCATCATAACATTCCACATCTTTACAGGATCGAAATTTGTACCTTCTTCATTTGAAATTTCTTTAGTGTTTGCTTCCAATAATCTTGGAACAAATCTTTCTCTAATAAGATGACCTTGACCATATCTTCCATTGGAATTAAAACCATAGCCTACCAAAGGTTTTCCATTTTTTATTAAATCAGAACATACAGCAACAACACTTATTGTCATTTGTGAAAAATCAATATATGCATTATTAATATTGGAACTTATGGATTTTGTTTCTTCAATTATATTAGTTATCTTCATTATATTATTCCAGGACAAGATAATTGATATTAAGTATTAACTAATAAATATGTTTATTTTAACTCAGCAGTTAACCCTGGCGTGCTTTAAATCTAGGATTTCTTTTGTTAATAACGTAAAGACGGCCTCTGCGTTTTACAATTTGAGAGTTTCTATCTCTAATTTTAAGAGTTTTTAAAGAACTTACTACTTTCATAACAGACCTATATTTTTAGTGATAGATATATTATCAAATCACTTTGGTCAAGATCTAAAGTAACTTTAATAAATTTATTTAAATTTGACACCACAACCACCTAAACCACAATAACCATTAGGATTCTTATAAAGGTATTGTTGATGATAAGTTTCAGCAAAATAAAAATCTATATTAGTTTTGATTTCAGTTGTGATTTCATCATATCCTGCTGACGCCAGTAAACCCTGGAATTCATTTTTTAAATTTTTTACATCAATTAGTTGTTCAGCATTACTTACAAAAATTGCAGATCTATATTGAGTGCCAATATCATTACCCTGCCTCATCCCTTGTGTCGGATCGTGCCCTTCCCAAAATGCAATTAAAATTGATTTTAAATGTATTTTTTTGGGATCATATACCACTCTAACAACTTCAGTGTGTCCTGTTAATCCACTACAAACTTCTTCATAGGTAGGATTTTTAGTATAACCACCAGCATACCCTACTGATGTATGATAAACTCCGTCAAGTTGCCAAAAAATTTTTTCAGCTCCCCAAAAACATCCCATCCCTAATATAATCATTTTAAAATCTTTTGGAATATCCATCAGGTAATGACCATTTATTTCGTGAAACAATTCTTTTACTATAGGGTCATCTCTACCTGACAAAGCTTCCGACTTATCAATAAGATAATTTTTTTTTGAAAAAAACATGTAGTAAATATTTTAGATATAAGTTGATATAATACAATTAAATAAAACCATAACTTGACCAACTGACAATTGCAAGATAATCAAATTATTTTAAAATTAAAGGCCAAAAATATGTATGATGATATTTATGGAATAAAAAAATGGGGTGATGATATCCTTGAAGTTCTTGATAATGGTAATATAGGACTTAAAAATCCATTTTATCCATCTAATGCTCCCACCGACCTAATTAAAATTATAGAAAGCCTTAATGAAAGGGGAATAAGCTGCCCAATATTATTAAGAGTTACAGATTATTTAGCATTTAGAATAAGACAAATTAATGAGTCTTTTTTTAAGGCAATAAAAGAAGTTGGATACAAAGGTTACTATAAGGGTGTTTTTCCAGTTAAAGTTAATCAACAAGCACAGGTAATTGACAGAATAGTTGATTATGGAAAAGAGTTTGATTTTGGCTTGGAAGTTGGTTCTAAACCTGAATTATTAATAGCTTTAGCACACGATCTTTCAAATGAGTCTACCATAATTTGTAATGGAATTAAAGACAAAGAATTCATTAATTTGGCAATATTATCACTAAAAATAGGTTTTAAAACTATTTTAGTTTTAGAAAGTCCACGTGAGCTTGATCTAATCATTGAAATTTCTCAAGAACTAAATGTAAGACCATTAATGGGAATAAGAGTAAAATTAACAAATAAAGTTAGTGGTAATTGGTCTCAATCAAGTGGAGATCGAAGCGCATTTGGTATGTCTGTTGAACAAGTCATGAAAGTTATTACAAAATTAAAAGTTAATAACTATCTTGATTGCTTGGTTCTACAACATTCACATCTTGGAAGCCAGATACCTGACATCATTGAAATTAGAAAATCAACACAAGAGGCTTGTAGATTTTACTCAGAAATGAGTAAACAAGGTGCACCACTAAAATATTTAGATCTTGGAGGAGGCTTAGGAGTGGATTATACGGGAGAACAAAAGTCTTCTCTTAACTCAATAAATTATTCATTAGATGAATATTGTATAAATATTGTTGAAACTGTTAAATATGAATTAGATCAATCGAAAATAAATCATCCTATAATTGTCACTGAATCTGGAAGGGCATGCATTGCATCAAGTTCAATGCTTATTTTTAATATTTTGGAAACAACAAATTTTGATAGTGACGAAAAACAAGAAATTAATCCAAATGATCATCCTTTACTAAAAAATATGATTCAAATACCTGAATATTTAAATTTAGAAAGAGCCCAAGAATGTTTAAATGACTTGAATTACTACAGAGAAGAAATAAGGGCTCTTTTTAGAAGTGGCCAAATAGATTTAACAAGTATGGCAAAAACTGAAGAAACTTACTTATACATTATTAATAAAATTAAAGCAGTACTCTCCTCAACACCTGAAATTACAGAAGAACTACAAGATACAATTGATAATATGGCAGATATATATCACGGTAACTTTTCTTTATTTCAAAGCCTACCTGATGTTTGGGCTATTGATCAAATACATCCTATCGCACCTCTTCAAAAACATAACATGCAACCAAATAAAAGAGTTATTTTAAATGATATTACCTGTGACAGTGATGGCATAATAAATAAATTTGTTCTTCGTGACGGTATTTCAAACACATTACCTTTACATGACATTAGTGACGATGAGGACTATTTTCTAGGCGTGTTTTTCATTGGCGCCTATCAAGAAACTTTAGGAGATCTTCATAACCTATTTGGTGATACAAATGTTGTTACAATTAAATTAAAGGCAAATGGTGGATATCAATTATTACATGAGCAAGAAGGTGATACAATTTCAGAAGTTTTATCGTATGTTGAATATGAACCAAAGGATATTATAAATAGATTTAAATATATAGTAGAAGATGCTGTAAGGAGTAGAGACTTATCACTTTCAGAAAGAAAAAAAATAACTCAATCATTCAAAGATTCGATTTCTGGTTATACTTATTTCGAAAAATAACTAATTATTATACTTGTGGGAGTTTAAAATGGACAATGTTTTAGTTATTGGTGCAGGTGGTGTAAGTCATGTAACAGTTCACAAGATGGCGCAAAATTCTAATTTTTTTAGAAGTATAATTTTAGCAAGTAGGACTATAGAAAAATGCTTCCAAATTAAAAAAAGTGTGAAAGATAAATATAATATTAACATTGAAGTAGCAAAGCTCGATGCAGACAATGTAGACGAGACAGTGACATTGATAAAAAAATTCAAACCTTTCTTAGTTGTTAACCTAGCTCTTCCCTATCAAGACATTAATATTATGGATGCTTGTTTGTTAACGGATACACACTACTTAGATACAGCCAATTATGAACCTAGGGATGAAGCAAAGTTTGAATATAAATGGCAATGGGACTATGATAAAAAATTCAAAGAAAAAGGTATTATGGCTCTTTTAGGTTCAGGTTTTGATCCAGGTGCGACTAATGTTTTTACAGCTTACACCAGAAAACATCATTTAGATAGTATTGAGTTTTTAGATATTCTTGACTGCAATGATGGTGATCACGGTCACCCATTTGCAACTAATTTCAATCCTGAAATTAATATTAGAGAGGTTACTTCAGATTCCAAACATTGGGAAAATAATAATTGGGAAATTGGACCAGCTCTTAAGAAAAAAGTTTCTTTTAAATTTCCTGAAATTGGAAATAAAAATATGTATTTAATGTATCATGAAGAATTGGAGAGTTTAATAAAACATTATCCTGAAATTAAAAGAGCAAGATTTTGGATGACATTCGGAGATAATTATTTAAAACATTTAGAAGTGCTCCAAAACATAGGAATGACTTCTATTGAACCCGTTATATATAATGGGTCAGAAATAATTCCATTACAATTTTTGAAAAATATTTTGCCAGATCCTGGAAGCTTAGGAGAAAAAACAAAGGGAAAAACTTGTATTGGCACAATAATAACTGGAAAAAAAAACAATACAGAAAAAACATTTTATACATACAATATCTGTAAACATGAAGATTGCTATAAAGAGGTTGGAAGCCAAGCAATTTCATACACTACTGGCGTTCCTGCAATGATAGGATCATTACTAATGTTAAAAAAAATCTGGTTTAAACCCGGAGTTTGGAACATGGAGCAATTCGACCCAGACCCATTTATGAACCTTATGAACAAACACGGATTACCTACTAAAACCATACAGTTAGAAAATAAAGTAAATTTCTAATGAATAATATTTTTCAAACAATGGGAGGAGACCCAAGAAGTTTTAATAAATTAAATTTATATAAATTACCAAGTCCTTGCTTTGTAATAGATAAAAGAGCATTGATTGATAATTTAAAGGTTTTATACAATCTTAAATCACAAACAGGTATTAAAATTTTAATTGCTCTGAAGGCTTTTTCTACTCCTTATTTTGGTCCCTTAATTTCTGAATACTTAGATGGATGTTGTAGTTCTGGGTTATATGAAACAAAATTGGCTAAAAAATATTTTAAAGGACAAATTAGTACTTTTTCTCCAGCATTTAAAAAAAATGATATTGAAGAAATATTCAATTTATCTGATCAAATTATTTTTAATTCATCAAATCAATTGAATGAATTTTATGATACAGCAATAAAATTTAATAATGAAATTGGTTTGAGAATTAATCCACTTTATTCTGAAATAAGTAATGAGAAATATAATGCAGCTAGCATCAATTCAAGATTAGGTATGCATTTAAATAATTTAGAAAATATTGACATAAAAAAATTGAATGGAATTCATTTTCATACCCTGTGCGAACAAAATTTTAATCCTTTAGAAAATACATGGAGTAAAATTAAAAATGATATTATTCCTATCTGTAAAAAATTAAATTGGTTAAATCTTGGTGGAGGACACCATATAACTAGAAATGACTATGAAATTGATAAATTAAAAACTTTTCTAAAAAAAATTGCAGATGAAACTAGCTGTCAAATTTATATTGAGCCAGGAGAAGCTGTAGTATTAGATTCAGGTATTTTAGTAGGAGAGATTATAGATAGTTTTAAACCCAAAAATGAACTATCTCCAAATATTGCAATTACTGATATTAGTGCAGTTTCACACATACCTGATGTAATTGAGGCACCATATAGGCCTGCATTGCTAAATGAACCAGAAGGCGGCTGCAAAGTTATTCTTGGAGGGCCCAGCTGTTTAGCAGGTGATATTATTGGAGAGTATAATTTTAGTTCTTTACCAAAAATTGGAGATAGGATAGCAATTTTAGATCAAGCACATTATACAATGGTAAAAACTAGCTTTTTCAACGGAGTAAACATACCCTCTATAGCAATTTGGGATAGTGATAATGATAATTTGGAAGTAATTAAAAGTTTTAGTTATGAAGATTTTGAAAATAAATTATCTTAATTTTAGGTAAAAAATGTTAGATAAAAAGAAAAATTTTTTAAACTCAGAACTTTCTTTAGAGGAAAAAAGTAAAGAAAAAGCAAAATTTCATATTCTACCAATCCCTCTAGAAAAAACAGTCTCTTGTGGCAAAGGTACTGCAAGAGGGCCTGAAGCGATACTAGATGCAAGTAACGAGTTGGAAAGATTTACAGGTATAAGTGAACCTTGTATTAACGGTATTTTCACTCATCCTTTTTTAAATTGTAATTTTCCTATAGAAAGCGTTATGCTTAACATAGAAAAAGTCACAAAAGAAATAAGCAAACAAAACAAAATACCGGTAATCATTGGTGGTGAGCACAGTATTACTTTTGGCGCTGTAAATGGTATATTTGCAGGATTAAATCTATCAGAAAATGAAGAAATAGGAATTATACAAATTGATGCGCATGCTGATTTGAGAAAAAATTACGAAAATCAAGCACACTCGCATGCAAGTGTTATGTATCTTCTAAGCAAAGCAAATTTCAAAATTGCACAATTTGGAGTAAGGGCATTAAGTAAAGAAGAAGTAGAGAATAGAAATATTTTTGATATATTATATTTTGACGTTGATGATATCAAAAATAGAAAAGATATAAGATTACCTAACAAATTTCCAAAATATATTTATATTACTTTTGACGTAGATGCATTAGATCCATCAATAATGCCTGCTACGGGTACACCTGTACCAAATGGTTTAGGATTTGATGAAAGTTTACAATTAATAAAAAGTCTAATTAAAAGTAGAAAAGTAATTGGCTTTGATGTTGTTGAATTTTCTCCAATTAAAAATTTTTTCGCGTATGACTTTACAGTAGCAACTTTGATTTACAAGATAATGGAATTAACAAATTTAAATGATTAAAGATTACGGTTTTGTATCCATTTTTCAGCATCAAGTGCTGCCATACAACCCATACCTGCCGCAGTAACTGCTTGTCTATAAACTTTGTCAACGCAATCACCTGCTGCAAATACTCCATCTATATTAGTAATTGTTGTACCGGGTTTTTGAGCAATGATATATCCCTCGTTATCCATTTCAAGCACATCTTTAAAAGGCTTAGTTGATGGGCTATGACCAATTGCTATAAAAACACCTTCAACTTTAATTACCTCTGATTTATTTTCTTTGGTTGATGTTAGTTTTAGAGAAGTAACTCCATTTTCATCTCCCAAAATTTCACTAACAACATTATTCCAAACTATATCTATATTCTTCTTAGAAAAAAGTCTGTCTTGTAATATTTTTTCTGATCTTAGTTCGTCTCGTCTGTGAATTAAAAATACCTTAGAGCATATATTAGATAAATATAAAGCCTCTTCGACAGCGGTATTCCCGCCACCAACTACTGCTACTTCCTTGTTTCTATAAAAAAATCCATCACAAGTTGCACATGCAGATACACCCTTACCATTATATTTATTCTCACTTTCTATACCTAACCATTTAGCCTGAGCACCAGTAGCAACAATTATTGTATCAGCTATTAAAGATTTTTCAGAGTCTAAAAAAACTGTTTTTTCTTCCATTGTGAAATTAACTTTAACTACCACATCATTAATTATACGAGTTCCAACTTTTATTGCCTGGGATCTCATTTGTTCCATCATCCATGGACCTTGAACAACGTCAGCATATCCTGGATAATTTTCAACATCAGTAGTGATTGTAAGTTGACCACCAGGTTGTATTCCTTCAATTATCAAAGGATTTAGATTGGCCCTTGCAGCATAGATTGCAGCTGTATACCCAGCAGCTCCTGAACCAATAATTATCACTTTTTCTTTATGAATTTTCATAGTTAAAATCTTTGTCCTCTAAATACAATTGTTCTATTATCATTTAAAAAAACCCTTCTTTCAGAATGAGCTTTTATAGCTCTATACAAAACTCTTGCTTCAATGTCTCTTCCGATTAAAACTAAGTCATTAGGCATCATTTCGTGGTTAACTTCTTGAGTGTCTTGTTCTATTATTGGACCTTCATCAAGATCTTTTGTAACATAATGAGCAGTTGCACCAATAACTTTGACTCCCCTAACAAAAGCTTGATGATAAGGTTTGGCCCCTTTAAAACTCGGCAAAAAACTGTGGTGTATGTTAATTATTTTTCCAGAATATTCATTTGCTAATTTTTCAGATAGCACTTGCATGTAACGTGCTAATATTATCAACTCAACATTATTTGTATGAAGGATCTCTTTCAGTTTTTCTTCTTGGGCTAATTTATTTGATTTTTCAATGGGTAAATAATGAAAAGGAATATTTGAAAAATTTGCGATTCTTTCTGCAATTTTATGATTTGATATAACAGCTTTTATTTTTAAATTTAATAAATTATTTCTAACTCTAAACAAGATATCATTTAGACAATGGTCAAATCTTGAAACAAGAATAACTGCGTTCATTGGACATTCAATTTCTGATAAGAAAAAATCTGCTTTTAATTTCTTTGCTAGATGCTCTAAATTATTTTTTAAATTTGGCAACATATTATCTTTTAGTAATGAAAAGCTCTGTCTGATGAAAAAGTTACCATTTTTTTGATCTGTAAATTGCTTAGATTCGACAATATTACAATTACATTCAGCTAATGTAGAAGAAATCTTCGCAACAATCCCTAACTGATCTTTACAAGATAATTTTAATATGTGAGTTTCTAATTTATTGTTCATGAATATTTAATACATTTTTTAATAATTAGAAACAATATGATATTTAATTATTTAAAAATTTATTTGAAGCTTCAAAAAATTCTTGTGGATTTTGTATATGTAAAAAGTGATCTGCATTTTTGATTTTGTGAAAGAAAATATTAGAAAAAAAATTTTTAAATATATTGAAATGTTCATGCTTAACATAATTACTTTTTCCTCCATAAATGCAGAGTACTTTTTTTTCAAATTTATTAATATTTTTAATATTAGGAAACTTTCTTAAATCTTTAAGAGATTTCTTAATTGCTTTCAGATTAATTGACCATTTATATTTTCCATCAACTAATTCAAGATTTTGTAATAAAAATGACCTTAAAAACTTTTGACCTATGTCTTTAGACAAAATATTTTCAGCTTCACCCCTATTTTTAATTAAATCTAAATTAATATTTAAAAGCGAATTTATTATTAGGTCTTCATCATTGTCATAATCAATTGGTGATATATCAGCTATTATCATTTTATTTACATATTTTGGTTTCAATAAGGCAATCACCATAGCTAATTTACCACCCATTGAATGACCCAATAAATTGGTGTTTTCTATGCCAAGGTAATTGAAGAGACGTACAACATCATTCATCATTAAAAAATAAGATATATCTTCTTCGAAATCATTTCCTCCATGATTTCTTAGGTCGACTGTCACCACTATCTGATTTTCTTTTTTACTTAATATTTTAGAAAAAGTTTGCCAGTTTTTTCCTCTTCCATAAAGACCATGAAAAATGAATAATGTTTGAAATGTTTCTTTCTTAAAACAGTTATTTTCATTTTCAAAAGCTATTGCATGTCCATTTTTATAAATTTGAAAATTTATCATTATACAGATTTAAAAAATTATTACCCTATGTATTAAAATTATATAAGTTTAGTCGTTAAATTAAATATGAAAATAATAAATAATGGAAATTAAAATGGGTCAGATAATTAAATTAGATTTTTCTTTATATAATAGAAAAGATGATTTATATCAACAAAAACTAATTCGGATCAGAGATGAAACTGAAGATTATCTGAGAAATGTATCAAACGCTGAGAAAGATGAATTAGCCGTAGCTCTTGCTGCAGGAAGATATGCCTCTATGAAACTTGCACAGTTAACAGGTAAAGAAAGTACAAAAAAATTTTTCAACGAATGTATAAAAACGACATTGCACCAAAAATTTTTAAATTAATTAAGAAATCCTAGTTATACTGCCTGAAACTTCTGCTCCTAAGTCAATAGATAAAGCATTGGTTTTCAAATTGCCTTCAACCTTTGCGCTACTGGCTACATTCAAAGTATTTGCAGCTACCTCACCCTTAACTAAACCACCCAATGTAACTTTATCAGCAATCAAATTTCCGTCAAAAATACTATTGGCTTCTAACAGTACATCTTTAGCTCTTAACTCACCTTTAAATCTTCCAGCAACAACAACTGATGATCCAGCAGAGTCTAAGTTACCTTCCATTACTAATTCTTCTGATATATATGTAATTTCACTCATAATTAATCCTCATAAAAATTTAATTATTTTTCTTCTATTTTTTCTTCTTCAGTTTCATCAGTTTCATTATTTTCTTTAACCTTTTCAACATCTGCCTCATTCCAATTATGAACTACTCTACAATTTAAAGCTGCACCTCTGTCCATTTGCAACGATTTGTAATGGACTTCGCCGCTAATTCTTGAAGTTTCAGTAAGCCATACACTGTCGGCTTGCATTTTACCTTCATATTCTCCTGCAATTACTACTAATTCTGAATCAACGGACCCAAGAAATTTTCCAGACGATCCAATGGTAACTTTTTCAGTTGTTAAATCTGCTTCAACGTATCCGTTTATTTCTATAGATTTCGCATTTGATATTTTCCCAGTAAATCTAGCACCAGAACCTAAAACTGCTTGTTTATTTGCCATCAAATTTCTCCTTTATTTTTTTCTTTTACTAACTTGAGCCTCAACAATAGCCCCTTCCTCTATTGATATATTTTCATAAAAAACTTCCCCAGAAATTTTACCAGTAGATTTTATCGATACTACATCTCCTGAAACTTGACCGTCACATTTACCAGATACTGTTACTACATCTGCATCAATATTTCCTTTTAAAGTGCCAGTGTCTTCTACTGCTAGACTGTGACACTTAATATCTCCAACGACTGATCCTAATAATACTAAATCTCCGTCTGCTGAAATTTTACCTTTTATTTTCATATCACTTGAAATGACAGACTTTTCATTTTCAGTATCGTTTGTTTTTCCTAACATCTTGGAAATCCTTTTTTCTAATTAATTAAATAAATTTAAATAAATCTACTACAACTAATAATTTGTTACTATATTAAATTTATATTTAAAAATTATTCAAAATTTGTTTATTTGGTATGAATGATGCAATTAACTTGCCATAATAATATTTGCAGTAAAAAAATTAAGAGTTGGAAATTATGGCTGAAGAAATTATTGATATTAGAGATCGTATTGAAAAAATGCGAATACAGATAGAAAATGAGGCCTCAGAACAAATTTATGCTGATATACCTCTTGAAGTTCGTCAAAAAACTGGTAATTCAAACATTTCTCTTTCGATGGAAAATAAAAATAGTTTCCCGAATCAAAATTTTGAAGTAAAAGAAGATTCTTTAGATACAGAAGATATTGTAAAAAAAGATAACAAAAATTTTATTAAAAATGAAACTTTTCCTGCTGTTAGCTTGTCAGTTAAAAACCCAGTTTCTAGTAAAATTTTGATACTCTTAGTAACATTACAAATTCTATCTAATATTGGAATTTTGTATTTTTTATATTTAGGTATGGAGTAATAAGTGGTTAATTCCACAATAAACAAATTTGGGAAAAAGCTTCCTCCAGTTAAAACTGGTCAACGTTTTGGAGAAGAAATAAAAAAAGATAAAAAAGTAGGATTATTTTCTGAACGAAGATTTTTAATATTCACTAAAAGAGGTCCAATTGAAATAGCTTTTAAACCAATACATTATGCAAGTGTAATTATGACTACAATTATAGGATTAACTAGTATAATGTACTGGTCTGCAAAAGGAATTTACTCAGCAATACATGTTGCAAAAAAAAATGATATAATTACAGAAGCTTCAGCAAATATTAGTAGTCCAATCGAAAATGATTCGGATACAGTTGTAAATATAAATACAAAAGATCAATCAAATATTTCTTTACCTATTCCTAAAAATAATTCCCTGTTTGAAAATAATAATACAGTTTATTATGAACCCATAAACAATAAAAATATAGACAATAATAAAAGCATTTTAAAAGAAGATAATCTAAAACACACAGAAAAATCTGATTTTTTTGGAAAACAAAAAAATAATGAGTTTAAGACATTTAGATATTCTAATATAGATTTATTCAACAAAACATTCAGAAATCAAGATTTGCCAAATAATTTTTTATCCCCAATTATTAACGAAAGTAATATTTTTATATCTGAAAAATCTGTTTCCGACGACATTGATAATAATTTAGTACCACAACCTCCTAAAATTAGTGAAAAAGTTAAAACACTCCGTTTTCTTGCTTCAGTTGACAATGAACTCATTCAAATGGAGAATGTTTTTAAATCAATAAATGTTCGATTAAATAACAATGATTTGGTAAATTTAGAGTCAATAACAAACAAAAATAAACGGATTGACCCAGATAGCGATGATTTTTTTAGAAGCCTTAAAGATAGAATAAACTTACTCTCAATTTATAAGGACGCCCTTCAAAATATTCCATTAAAACCACCAATGGAACACTATTATATTTCTAGTCCATATGGTCCTAGAAAACATCCAGTAACTGGTAAATATAGAATGCATCATGGTATTGATTTAGCAGGGACATGGCAAGAAAATGTATCAGTCTCAGCAGATGGAACAGTAGTATTTGCTGGATATCACGGTTCTTTTGGAAAAGTTATTAGAATCAGACACAATTACGGTATTATGACTACATACGGTCATCTAGCAAAAATAAACGTAAGAAGAGGTGATTTAGTTAACGAAGGTCAAATAATAGGAAAAATGGGCCGAACGGGAAAAGTAAAAGGGGCACATCTTCATTACGAAATTTCTGTTAATGGGAAATCACAAAACCCTGCTACCTATATCAAAATAGGTAGAAATCTTTTAAGTAGAACGAGCTTAAAAAATTACGCAAATAAAAATATGAACTAATCTCTTTATGGCATGACTAATGCATTAAGTGACATTTAATATGGAGATAAGAAATGTCATTAGAAGAGATAAACAAACCAGTTAATAACCAAGAATATTTATTAAACAATTTAAATGACTTTATTATTCAAATTGATTACTTTGATCAAAAAGGGATAAGAAAGCGTAAAAATAAAGTTCCTTTGAAATATATATTCAATTCTGAATTTTCAAATGTTAAGACATCAATTTAACACAAAATTCATTATATGATTTATCTAATTTGATGCATACTTCATTAATTTAGCTTGTCTTCTTCTTTGTGAACTAGAGGGTATATTTAGCATATCTCTGTATTTTGCTACTGTTCTTCTGGCAACATCCATACCTTCTTTATTCAAAATTCCAGCTAATTTATCATCACTTAACGGCTTTCCTGCAATTTCAGACGAAATCAAAGTCTTTATAGTTTCTCTAACAGCAGAAGCTGCATGTAGTCCTGAATCTTCTGAACCTGAAATTGATGCAGAGAAGAAGTTTTTCAACGGCATTACGCCCCATTCTGTCAAAATTAATTTGCTATTTGTAACCCTGGAAACAGTACTTTCATGCATCCCAATAGCATCTGAAATATCTTTAAGTATCATTGGTTTCATATGACTAAAACCGTGTCTAAAAAAACCAAGTTGCTTTTTTACAATCTCAGATGTTACTTTTAAGATCGTTTTATTTCTTTGTTCAACTGCTTTTTTTAACCAACGTGCTTCTCCTATTTTTTCTAAAGCAAAATCACAGCCTTTTTCGTCGAGATTATAATCATTAATTTCTTCAATGTATCTTTCATCTAAATTAACACTTGGCAAAGTTGAGCCATTTAAATCAATACGCCATCCTTTTGCAGATTTTTTCACAATTATATCTGGCTGATCAATATATGTACTTTCTTGGTTAAACTGTTCAGCTGGTTTAGGGTTAAGTGTTTTTAATAATCTAATCATTTGAAATAATCTTTCTTCAGAAACTTTGCAAAGTTTACTAACTTGTCTAAATTTTCCTGATGGTAAAATATCAAGGTTATTAAGAAGTATTTCAAATTCCTGATTATATTTTTTATTTTCAATCAATTGAAACTTTAAGCATTCTCCTAAATTTTGCGAAAATATTCCTGTAGGCTCAAGATTTTTTAATTTTGAAAGTGTTTTTTCAACTACAAAAACATTAACATTCAATTCTTTTGCTACTTCAAGTTCTGATGAAACAAACCATCCGCTTGGATGAAGATAATCAATCAATCTAATAGCAACACTTTTATTATCAGTATCTTTAAAATTTAAGTTTATTTGATTAATAATATGTTCTCTAAGTGATACTTTATGTTTAAGTGTTTTCTCAATGACATCTCCTGCAGATTTATCTGTACCTGATTTAATAATTTCTTTTTCATATATTTTTTTGTTTTCTATTTTTGAATTGGAAGAAATATGTGTATCAAAATTATTATCCAAATCAAGTTTACTTTCCTTCTGTAGTGGATCGTATGTATTATTCATATTATCGTATGCATTTGAATTTTTTTCCTCTACAAATTTTTTAACAATTGATTGGTTATTTTCTTTTAAAAATGGATTTTCTAATTGTGCTTTATCTATGAATTCAGCTAACTCTATGTTGGTTAATTGCAATAATCTAATTGCTTGTTGCAATTGAGGTGTCATAATTAAAGACTGATTTTGTTTAATTTTTAACTGTTGACCTAATTTCATTTAAATCTCCATTCTTAATGAATTCAAAATAATTAAACAGATCAAAACAAGTATGCTTACCAAAATCAAAATCTTAATTTGACAAAAAAAAATAACAAAAAAATGACTTTTATATAAATTTTATCAATTAAAATATTTAATTAAAACAACAAGTTAACCTATTTCATTTTTTTATGTTTTAAAAAATAGATTTTTATTTAAAATAGAAAGTCAATTATTTGGCTTAAATAAGTTGGATTTTTTATGATAAATAACAATAAAATTTCATCTAACAAAAAAATAGAAAAACCTTACAATTGTAGAAACTGTTATATAATTAGATTTTTTTTATTGGCAGTTGTCTTTATAATATTGTTTGCTCTTATACAAAGTGATAATTTACATTATTTGGATTTTGTTACACCAACAAATGCAGCAATTTTAATAATTATTTTAGGAGTAATAATGTTTTTGATAAAATTAACAAATTATTTTTTTGAAAAAAAAAATAATTAATATTTATCTATCTCTAACTAATCTTACATGATTAGGTATAAAACCTGGAAATCTTCCAAAAGTGTGACCTGTAAAAAAATTAACAGTCCACATGAATTGTGATTGCCAAGGGTTTTTTTCGCTAGTCCAAAAAGAATCGGGTGGTGTATCCGGAAAAATTGATGAGTTTATTTTAACTTTTTTGCAATCTTTACATACAAGGCTCTCTAATTCTTTTCTGTTTGGCAAACGCCAGCTTCCATCGAGTTGTTCATTAGCTTGGCTAATTATAGAATCTATTTGGTCCAACTTTACTTTTATTGGTTTACCTATGCATTTGTTTTGGTCCCATTTCATTCCAACTGTACATGTCAACCACTCCAATTTTTGACTTAAATCAATGACATAATAACCCCTGGAAATAAAATTATTAGCCCATACATTATTGAAATTTAGAAAGAATAATAATATTATAATATTAGTGTAAATTTTAGAGTATGATAAATTTAATTTTAACATAACAAACTCCGTTAAGTTTTTTTTATGATAACTTTCATTTTGGTCTTATTCTTGCAGAATTTATGCCTAATATCATTATTTTAAATAAAAAAAAGGCAAGAAAATGGATATAGCATCTTTAATTGGACTTGTAGGTACTCTTGGAATGATTGCTGGAGCAATGATATCTTCTGGCGGACTTGGAGCATTTATAGATACACCCTCTATGTTGATTGTTATTGGGGGTACTTTCTTTGCAGTAATGTATAGGTCAACATTGCCAATGTTTCTAGCCTCATTTGGAACGCTTGTTAAAGTTTTTATGCCAGGAGCAAAAAAACATGACGAGTTAATCACAAGAATTACAGAACTTGCTGGTATTGCCAGAAAAGACGGTATGATGGCTCTTGAAGGTCAAGAAGTGCCAGATAAATTTTTTGAAAAAGGACTCCAGATGCTTGTAGATGGTGCAGATGAAACTAAATTAACAGAACAACTAAATAAAGAGGTCAAGGCTATGAAAGCTAGACATGAAGATATGACCGGTGTTTTTCAGGCCTGGGTGGATTTAGCACCTGCAATGGGGATGATTGGAACGTTAATTGGATTAGTTGCTATGTTAGGCAATATGGCTGATCCAAAAGCAATTGGTCCAGCGATGGCGGTTGCTTTGTTAACAACTTTATATGGAGCTATGATAGCAAACTGTATTTTCATGCCTATTGTTACTAAACTTGAGGGTTATTCGGCTCACGAATTACTTTACAGAGAAATGGTTGTAATGGGACTAAAATACATTTCTAGAGGTGAAAGTCCAAGAAACATAACAGATCAGTTGGTAGCTCTTATGCCTCCAAAAATTCAAGCTCAAATTGAAGAAGCTGCTTAGATAGTTTTCATAATTAGGAGTGTATTATGGCTGAAGCACAGGTAGAAGGAAGAGAAGAAGAAGAAGAAGAAGAATGCCCTAAGTGTCCACCTGCAGGTGCACCTGCGTGGATGGCTACATTTGCAGACATGGCTACCTTATTGATGGCTTTCTTTGTATTAATCTTATCTTTTGCAGAATTTAATGTTCCAAAATTTAAACAAATTAGTGGTAGCTTAAAAAATGCCTTTGGAATTCAGAGAATAGTTCCGGTTGTAGAACAACCTAAAGGAACAACAGTTCTATCTCTTGATTTCAGTCCATCTCCTGCACCATCGGTGACTAAAAATCTTACCCAACAAACAACTGATGCGGAACAAAAAAATTTAGACCTTAAATCTGAAATTGATGAAGGTAATAGCGCTAAAAGTAATTCTAAAGAGGTTTTAGATGCTAAAGTTTTAAGTGAAGAGATAAAAAGTAATTTATCCTCTGAGGACGTAAAAGTTGAAACTGTAAATGACAAAGTTTTAGTGAGCGTAAATACAGAAGACAAAACATCGAATGAAATTTCAAAATTAATAAAGAATACTGTTGATGCTGTTGAGAAAGCTCGCGAAAATACAGGGGCTACTGATACTGATGTTCTTATTGGCGGTATCAATCAAGATATTAAAAAAATGGCATCAGCAACAATGGAAAATAAAGTTTTAAAAGATCAGGTAAATAATCTTGAAAAGCAAAGTTCTGACAGTAAAAAGGTAATTCAAGAAAAAACTAAAAAAGCTGAATTTAGTGAAGATCAACTTAGAGTGGCTCTTAAACAAGAAATTGGCAAAGGCCTAGCTGAGGTTCAAAGAGAAAAAGATAGAGTAGTTGTAACAGTTGGTTCTGCGGGTGCATTTAGTTCTGGATCTGCAAAACTAACAAATCAAGCTAGAGCAATAATGCAAAAAATTGCTACAGTTAGTGGGAAAGGTGCTGGCCAAATTAATGTATCTGGTCACACTGATGACGTACCATTGATTTTTGGTGGTCAATATCGAGATAATTGGGATTTAGCAGCAGCTAGAGCATCTAGTGTTGTTCAAGAATTATCAAAATCTGGTAAAATTCCCTCAGATAAACTTAGAGCAATT